>JABDIW010000175.1 GCA_013003515.1 Acidimicrobiia bacterium | reverse complement strand
GAGCAACGGCGCGTTCGATCGCGACCAGCTCCTCTCGGGTGGCATGCATCAGTTCGATGTCCTCCACCAGGGGGACCCGCAGGGTCTTCGCCACGGCTGCCCGACCCCGGTCGGCAACGAGGCGCCGGATGATCTCCCGTCGCAGCTCGGTGGTGAGCTCTTCGATCCGGTCATCTGCCTCCCGCTCAGGGTCGTCACCGCTGTCGGGGTGGCCGGCGAGCGCCTCCGCCAATCGATCTCGCAGCGTCGCGATGTCGAGGCGCCGGCTGACCCGGTGGAAGTAGTAGCGACCTCCGACCGGACGGCCCGGTTCCATCCCGGCCAGCCGAACCACGGCCTGCTGGATGAGGCTGCGGAGGTCCCCGGAGTCCGAGCCGAGAAGTGCGGCGAGGATGGCCTCGGCGAGGGCATCGCCGCCGTCACCATCCTGGGAGCCGCCACCCGGAGCATCTGAGATCCGCGCCTCCACATCGAGGTCGACATCACCCTCGCTCGACTCGGCAGCGCTGAGCCCGAAGTACACCTCGAAGGCGGTGTCGAAGCCGGCGAGATGGCTCTCGTTCTTGATGAGCGTGGCACGAAGCGCATGACGTACGGACACCCGGTCCGCGATGTCCACGGCCATGAGGCCCTCAGCGGCATCACCAGCCTCCACCAGGGACACCGGAATGCCGACAGCTCTGAGCTCCTCGACGAACTCGGTGAGGGTGCCGAGCACGTCAGGGCCGGTCTGCGAGTGTGGCGCCGGCCTTCTCGAGATCGCTCTGGTACTTCAGCAGCACGTTGAGCGTCGCAGCAGAGGTCTCGTCGTCGAGATCGTCGCGTCCGAGGGCAACGAGGGTTCGTGCCCAGTCGATCGACTCCGACACCGACGGCGCCTTCCGCAGCGGCAGCTCACGGAGGTCGGCCACGAAGCGGGCGATCCGTCCCGCAAAGGCCGATGTCAGCTCCGGGACTCGGCCGTCGAGGATCTCCGTCTCACGCTCGACGCTCGGGTATCCGATGTGGAGGAAGAGACACCGGCGCTTGAGGGCTTCCGACAGGTCACGGGTGTTGTTGGACGTGAGCACGACGAAGGGGCGCTGCTCGGCTGCGATGGTGCCGAGCTCCGGGATGCTCACCTGGAACGCGTCCAGGACCTCGAGAAGCAGGGCCTCGGTTTCGATCTCGACCCGGTCGACCTCGTCGATGAGCAAGACC
>JABDIW010000163.1 GCA_013003515.1 Acidimicrobiia bacterium | reverse complement strand
TCCCCCCATGTCTGGGGGGAGAGACCTCACAGAAGTCCCGGCTCGACGTTGCCGCCGCAGATGACGAGGACGGGGCGCTCGCCGAGACGGTCGCCGAGTTGCTCGGCGGCGGCGAGGGTGCAGGACGCCGCGGGCTCAGCCAGGACGTTGCCCCGATAGGCGAGGAACCGCATGGCCTCGAGGGCGGCGTCGTCATCCACCACGAGGACGTCTTCAAAGACGACCTGGGCCATCTTGATGGTCACGTCTGCGGTGTACGGCGAGCCGAGCGTCTTGGCCACCGACGACGGGGTGATGGTCACGGGCTCACCGGCCTCGATGCTGCGTGACAACGCGTCGGCACCCGTCGTCTCGACGGCCCAGATGTCGACGTCGTGGCGCACCGCCCGAACCGCCGAAGCAACTCCGGCGATCAGCCCGCCGCCACCCACCGAGATCACCAGATCGGTCAGGTCGGGCGCCTCCTCGATGATCTCCAGCCCCAGCGTTCCGTTGCCGGCCATCATCGCCGGGTCATCGAAGGGATGGGTCTCGGTCCAGCCGTCGGCCACCAGGCCGGGCACGGCGTCGAAGGCCTCGGCGATCGTGTCGACGAACATGATCTCGGCTCCCCAGACCCTGGTCCCCTCCACGTAGTTGGCCGGCGTTTGCGACGGCATCACCACGGTCACCGGGACACCCAATTGGTGTCCGGCGTAGGCGAGCCCCTGGGCGAAGTTGCCACCGCTGACACCGACGACGCCCCGATCGATCTCACCCTTCGACAGCACCTGGTTGATGGCGCCACGGGGCTTGAACGAGCCAGTCACCTGGAGGCTCTCCAGTTTGAGCCGGGTCCGGCGGCCCAGCCGACGGGAAACCGCCGATGACACCACGGTCGGCGTCCGAACGACGTGCGGGGTCACCGCCAGGCGGGCGTCCTGGATGTCGCGGAGATCGATCACCCGCCGAGTTTCGACGGTCGGGGACCTCGATCGCAACCGGGAACGGAATGTTGCGAAAACGGGTTGTTACCGTGCGATGCAAGGAGACGACTACATGATGATGTTTGGCAAGAGACTGCGACTGGTCACCCCCGATCGTGCCCTGGCGGGGCGTGAAGAGGCCCTCGACGTGCATGACATGCACTTCGTGAACGGGAATCAGATCAAACCGCCGTTCCCGGATGGCCTCGAGGTCGCCTACTTCGGCCTGGGATGCTTCTGGGGAGCCGAGCGGATCTTCTGGCAGCTGCCCGGCGTCTACACGACGGCGGTTGGCTATCAAGGCGGGTTCACGCCGAACCCGACGTACGACGAGGCGTGCTCGGGCTACACCGGACACACCGAGGCCGTGCAGGTGGTGTACGACCCGGAGACCATCTCCTACGAGGAGTTGCTCAAGGCGTTCTGGGAGGGCCACGACCCCACCCAGGGGATGCGCCAGGGCAACGATGTCGGCACCCAGTACCGCTCCGCCATCTACACGACCAGCGACGAGCAGTTGAAGGCCGCCGAGCGGTCCAAGAACATCTATCAGCAGTCGCTGAACAACGCCGGATACGGGCGGGTCACCACCGAGATCAAGAAGGCGCCCGAGTTCTACTTCGCCGAGAACTACCACCAGCAGTACCTCGCCAAGAACCCGAACGGCTACTGCGGCATCGGCGGGACCGGTGTCGGCTGCCCGGTGGGTGTGGTCGAGGCCTGATGAGCATCGACCTGGCGGGTTTCGTCACCTTCTTCAAGGACCACGCCCTCGAACACGGATTCCACATCCACGGAGAGCGCCATTTCCTGGAGACGTATTCGCTGCGCCAGGCGTGGGAGATCGACCTGCATCCCGAAGAGGCGTGCGACGGACCGCTCGACCTGAACCTGACGTTCGATGTCGAGCCCCGCAAGCTGCTCGCTGCCGAAGACGCCGTCGAGACGGGAAGCGAAGAGTGGGATCTCGACGTCCCGCTGCTGTTCAACTGGGCGCTGCCTCCGTTGGCCACGGCCCCGGACCTGCTGGTCCTAGCCACCGAGCTGGCAGGGATCGGTGGACCGTCGCTGCCCATCGAGGTGTCGGCATCCGACAGTTACGGGGCGGTGTCGGACGGCATCGTCCAGAAGCTGTCGCTCACCGGCCGAGTCGAGGTGTCCGTTCCCAAGGTCTTCACCGACCCGGAGGCGTTGTGCGACGTGTTCGAGCACTGTCGTGACGTCAGCCGCTACTTGCTGGACAACGCCGACACCTGGACCTGAGGGCATCGGTAGGCTTCGAGTTCATCGACCGGGGGGAGACCCGATGAGACGTATCCGCCGCCTGCTGCTGGGGTTCGCGTTCATCAACGTCGCCTTCGTCCTCATCGCCCGCCTCGTGATCCGCCCCCGCATCCCATCGTTTGGCGGTCCGGAAGACGACTCGGTGCGCCTCGCCGCCATCACCGACGGGATCGAGTTCGTTTCTCACGCCGGGGCGCTGCGCGACATGGAGGCCATCGCCATCATGGGCGGCATCCAGGTCGACCTGCGCAATGCCACGCTGGCCGACGGCGCCACGCTGCGGATCACTGCTGCGATGGGCGGAGTCCAGGTGTTTGTGCCGGAGAAGTGGAAGGTGCGGGTGACCAGCCACGTCGTCGCCGGCGGCGTCGACGCCGACGTCACCCCGGCCGAGCATCTTCCACCGGAGAACCCGACCCTCATGGTCGATGTCCGCGCCTACATGGGCGGCGTCGAGATCAAGGCCCAGTGACCCTCGAAGACCCGATACTCCAGGCGCTGCGCACCGATCTGACCATCGACATCACCACGGTCGGTCGCGTTTCCGGGGAGCCGCGCCGCACCGAGATCTGGTTCCGCAACCTCGACGACCAGGTGTACATCACGGGCACTCCCGGACCCAGGGACTGGTACGCCAACCTGGTCGCCAACCCGTCGTTCACGTTCCACCTCAAGGAGTCGGTGACCGCCGACCTGCCG
>JABDIW010000133.1 GCA_013003515.1 Acidimicrobiia bacterium | reverse complement strand
CAACGACGCCTCCAGGGAGCCGAAATGGCCACGCCGACCTACCAACTGCATCACCTCTGCATCTATGAGAAGAATCCGCGCGACGCCATGTGGAATTGGCTCAAGTGGTATCACGCCATCCCCGCCTTTTACTGGGAGGGCACCGACGACATGCATCACACCGGCGAAGGTGGCGTCGACTACACCTTCCTCGCTTGCGGTGGCCCGTTCCAGATGCAGCTGGAGGCGCCGCCCTACCAGTTCGAATACGAGCGCCGCTGGTTCGCCGAACACGATTCGGCGATCAACCACGTGTGCTGGATCGTGCCCAACGCACTCGAGACCGTCGACCACCTCCAATCGAATGGCGCAACGGTCGCCATGCCCTACGAGGAGTTCGGCGACAGCTACAACGGGTTCGTCGCCATCGACCCCGAAGGCCGGTGGGTGGAGATCATGGAGTACGTCGGGCACTTCAAGACACCGGACGTCGAGTTCCGGCCAGTCGGCCAACGCCAGCTCGCCACACTCGGCCCGGTTCAGATGTGTAAAGACCTCAACAGCCAGGTCGAGTGGTACACCGATGTCATGGGCCAGAAGATCATCCACGACGCCCGCAGCGGTGGTGACGGCCTCGTCTACCTCGCCGATTCGACCTACGACGGTCGCCAGTGTGTGACCGCACTGGCCACGCCGAACAACGATGCCGAGCAGGACCTCATGGACCGCCACGGCCCGGTCATCTCCTCGATCCTCTATCAAGCCGCCGACCTCGACGGCGCCTGGAATGATGCGATCACTGCCGGATTCGAGGAGATCGCCGCTCCTGCGATGGATGACCGAATCGGTTGTCGCACCGGCTACGTCCGGGAACCGGCCGGAAGCATCGTGCAGATCCGAGAGCAGATGATCGCCTAGTGGTTTCGTTTCGCGGGATTCATCATTCGGGGCTCGTGGTCGACGACCTCGACGCGGCCATAGCCTTCTACGGCGACCTGCTCGACATGACCGAGATCGAACGGGACGATTGGCGTGCC
>JABDIW010000112.1 GCA_013003515.1 Acidimicrobiia bacterium | reverse complement strand
TCTTCGGCCAGTACAAGGGCCACGGTGAACCGCACGAGTCCGAGCCGATCATGACGTGGCCGTTGATGATCCTCGGCGCCTTCTCGGTCGGCATCGGCTGGGTGAACATGCCCGGCATCTACACCGGCTTCACCGACTGGCTCGGCACCCGGACGCTCTACATCAACGAGCACCACCCCGAAGGGGCGAACTGGTTCGAGGCGACCGAATGGGAGGTTGCGCTCCCCGGCCTCGCCGCCGCCTTCATCGGCATCGGCATCGGATGGCTGCTGTTCTCCAAGGACGCGGAGACGCAGGCGGCCCGGGACACGTTCCGCATTCCGGGGCTGTACCCGCTGCTCGAGCACAAGTACTACATCGACGATTTCTACCTCTGGATCGTCGGGCTCATCAAGGGCCCGATCGCCCGGGGGATCGACTGGATCAACTCGTACGTGATCGACGCCACCGTCAACGCCGTGGGCCTCTCCATGGCGGCGTTGGGCAAGTTCGTCTACGGCGGGTTGGACCAGCGAGGCATCGACCTCGCCGTCAACGCGATGGCCGGTGCCGCCGGCGGTTCGGGTGGCCTCCTTCGGAGGCTCCAGACCGGTCGGGTCCAGCAGTACGCAGGCGCCTTCATCCTTGGCGCCGTCGCACTGGTCATCGGTTTCGCACTGTTCAGGTAACGCAGGAGGAAGACACACACATGGAACTCTGGGACAACGGCGCGGGGCTCACCCTTACGGTGGCGCTTCCCTTGGTCGGCGCCGTACTCGTCGGGCTGTCGCCCAAAGCGAATGAATCGCTCCAGAAGGTGGTCGCCCTCCTGACCTCCCTCGTCACGCTCGCCATCACGGTGGGTGTCGCCCTCGTCTTCGACTACGGCAACGCAGCCGCCTTCCAGTTGGGTACCGACCGCCCCTGGATCCCCGGCATCGACGCCCAGTACGCCGTCGGCATCGACGGGATCAGCCTCCCGCTGCTCGTCCTGTCGGCGTTCGTGACGTTGCTGTCGATCATCTACTCGTGGAACCACTGGGACGAGCCCAAGAACCCGAAGGCGTTCCTGATGCTCATCCTCATCCTCCTCGCGGGGATGAACGGCACGTTCATCGCACTCGACCTCGTGCTGTTCTTCATCTTCTTCGAGGTCGTGCTCCTGCCGATGTACTTCATGATCGGCATCTGGGGTGACAAGACACCACGGACGATCCCCATATTCGGGGTCACGATGGAGACCCGGCTCTACGCGTCGTTGAAGTTCTTCGTCTTCACGCTGTTCGGCTCGGCGTTCATGCTCCTCGGCTTCCTCGCCCTGTACTTCAACTCCGACCCGCAGACGTTCTCGATCCCCGGCCTCATCGAGCAGGCCCCGGCCCTCGGCGCCCTGCCGTTCGCCGGCTGGATCTTCGCCGGCCTCGCCCTCGGCTTTGCCGTGAAGGTGCTGATGTGGCCCTTCCACACCTGGCTCCCCGATGCCCACACCGCCGCCCCCACGGTCGGTTCCGTGCTGCTGGCCGCCATCCTCCTGAAGCTCGGCTCGTACGGCTTCATCCGCATCGCCATCCCGATCCTGCCCGAGCAGGCGAGGGAGTTCGCCCCGGCGATCGCGATCCTGGCGGTGATCGGCATCATCTACGGCTCGCTTGCATGTTTGGCGCAGACGGACATGAAACGGCTCATCGCGTTCTCGTCGGTCGGCCACATGGGCTTCGTGATGCTCGGCATCTCGACGATGACCGACATCGGCATCAACGCCGCGATCATCGGAATGGTCGCCCACGGCGTCATCACCGGCCTGCTCTTCTTCCTGGCCGGCTCGATGCACCACCGGTACCACACCCGCGAGATGTCCCGCCTCGGCGGCAACCTCAAGCTCATGCCGAAGCTCGGGTGGATCCTCTCCTTCACCGCCATGGCGTCCCTCGGCCTGCCCGGCCTCGCCGGGTTCTGGGGTGAGTTCATGGCACTCCTCGGCGCCTACAACCCGCTGCCGGGCCTCAACACCACACTGTTCCGCAGCGCGATGGTCACGGGCGCGATCGGCACGGTGCTCACCGCCGGCTACCTCCTCTGGATGCTCCAGAAGGTCAACCTCGGTGAGCCGAAGGCCGAGTGGGAGGGCAAGGAGTTCCACGACATCGACGTGTACGAGGCGACGGCCTGGGTGCCGCTGCTCGTCTTCACGGTCCTCCTCGGCGTCTACCCGAAGCTCGTGTTCGGTGCGACCACCCCTGCCGTCGAAGCGCTCGTGCAGCGCGCGTTCGGGGGTTAGGACTCACTCATGCCGTTCGAGATCGACTACCTGGCCCTCGGCCCCGAGATCGCCGTCGCATTGACGGTGATGGCGGTGCTGACCCTCGACCTGCTCCTGCCCAAGTCGCAGAAGTACTGGACGGGGGTGGTCGCGGTGATCGGCCTCATGGTTGCCGCCGTCCCGATCATCGCCATGCTCGGCGACGAGGCACCCCGCGTGATGCTCGACGGCTCCTGGGTCGTGGACGACTTCGCCCTCGCCCTCAAGGCCGTGTTCCTCGCCGCCGGGTACCTCGTGCTCCTCATGTCGGTGGGCTACATCGAGTCCGACCGCTACTACGAGGGCGAGTACTACTACCTGCTCCTCAGTTCGATCCTCGGCACGTTGGCCCTCGCCTCGTCGCGCGACTTCATCACGATGTTCATCGCCCTCGAGCTCGTCACCGCACCGCTCTTCCTGCTCTCGGGTTGGCGCAAGGGCGACTCCCGCTCGAACGAGTCCGCGCTGAAGTTCTTCCTCATCGGTGTGCTGTCGGCCGCCATGCTCGGCTGGGGCATGTCGTTCGTCTACGGCCTCACCGGCACGGTGAAGTTCACCGAGATCAGTGGCGTGCTCGGCGGCCTCCTCGCCGACGACGCGATGCGGCCTGCGGCCGTGCTCGCCGTGCTGTTCGTGATGACCGGCTTCGCCTTCAAGATCTCGGCAGTGCCGTTTCACTTCTGGGCGCCGGACACCTACGAGGGTGCCCCGACCCCGGTGACGGCGTACCTCTCGGTGTCGTCGAAGGCCGCCGGCTTCGTCGGCCTCCTCGTGGTTTGCTACCAAGCCTTCGCATCCGCCCAGGAGATCTGGGCGCCGACGCTGTGGATCCTTGCGGCACTCTCGATGACGCTCGGCAACCTGTCGGCGCTCAACCAGACGAACATCGTCCGCC
>JABDIW010000109.1 GCA_013003515.1 Acidimicrobiia bacterium | reverse complement strand
AGCACCGACCGCCTCGGATCCACCAGCGTCGGCGAGCGCAACCGAGACGCGAAGCGCACGGAGACCCAGATCGGCGGACGCCCTGAACCGCTCTGGGACGTCGACGTCCTCGTTCTTGATCTTGAGGCTGAACGGCCGCCACCTGATGCGAAGGTCACGTCTGGTGCGGACATCGACGAGCCACCGGGAGGTGACCCAGCACCATGGGCAGGTCGGGTCGAAGTGGAAGTCGATGCGCACCCGGCGACGCTACCCGCTGCCAACTCCTAGAAGTCCGCCTCACCTATGGTCACCGTCGTGAATCCGGTACAACGGAAGTTCGGCATCGGGCTGGGAGTCGCCCTGGGCGGCTTTCTCATCGCACTCGCCCTCGACCAACATCCGTTTGCGTGGTCCGATGTCCTGTTCGCGTCCATCGCTGCCGTGGCCACCGCCGGCCTCCTCGTGCTGCCGTACCACCGCGGGGGATAGACGAAGACCCGGGGTTCGCAGCGCTGACAGGCACGACGGAGCGGCGAGGACCCGACGAGAGATGTCAGAATGCACTCCGACATGGTGACTGCACGCATTCCTCGCATAGATAGAAGCCATCTGTTCGCTGCTCCATGAGCGCGGCCCGTCAGACGAGCCCGCCCCACGATCAAGGAGCCGAACACCCATGACCGACCTCATCAGCCGCCACCAGGACATCTACGCCCCCGTCATCGGATGGGACAGCGACCGCGAGATCGTTGCCTCCGATGGCACGTGGGTCACCGACGCCGACGGCAAGCAATACCTCGACTTCGCCTGTGGCATCGCCGTCAGCAACCTCGGGCACCAGCACCCGGGCGTCAAGCAGGCGGTGCTGGACCAGATCGACCGTCTCTGGCATGCCGGTGGCGCCTTTCGATACGACTCGCTCGTGGACGCCGCCGAGAAGCTGGTTGCCGTCAGCCCTGACCCTGTCGAGCAGGTCTTCTTCATGAACTCAGGCGCCGAGGCGGTGGAGGCATCGGTGAAGATGGCCCGCAAGGTCACGGGCCGCCAGGGCATCATCGTGTTCCGGGGCGGGTTCCACGGCCGCACCATGGGATCGGTGAGCTACACCACGTCCAAGGCGAAGTACCGCCAGGGATACCACCCGTTGGTGGGATCGGTGTTCGTGACCCCCTTCCCACATCCCTTCGAGTGGCGTATGTCCCAGGAGGACGCCGATGCCATGGCCATCGCCGAGCTGCACCGGATGCTCGCCCACGAGATCACACCCGGTGAAGTGGCGTGCATGCTCGTCGAGCCGATGCAGGGCGAAGGCGGTTACTACCCGGCTTCACCCGCGTTCCTCTCGGCGCTGCGCTCGATCTGCGACGAACACGGGATCCTGCTGATCGCCGACGAGGTCCAGACCGGGTTCGGCCGCACCGGGGAGTGGTTCGGTAGCCACACACTCGGCTTGCGGCCCGACATCGTCGTCTACGGCAAAGGCATCGCCAACGGTTTCCCCCTGTCAGCGGTGGGCAGCTCCAGGGAACTGTTCTCGCAGTGGCCGGCCGGATCTCACGGCACCACATACGGCGGAAACCCGATCTCCTGTGCAGCGTCGGCTGCAACGATCGACGGGCTCACCGAGGTTCTCCCCGGAGTGGCGGCGCGTTCGGAACACTCGTTTGCGCGCTTCGCCGAGATGAAGAAGACCCACTCGGTGATCGGCGATATCCGCGGGCTCGGTCTGATGATCGGAGTCGAACTGGTCGACGAGAACCTCGACGCCGATCCCGCTGCCATCGGGCACGTCAAGAGCGTCGGGCTCGAGGAGGGGCTGTTCATCCTGGACTGCGGGCCGAAAGAGAACGTCATCCGGTTCCTGCCCCCGCTCAACGTGTCGATGGAGGATCTGGACCGCGGTCTCGACATCATCGATCGAGCATTGTCTTCGTACGAAGCCTGATACGTGTTCACGGCCCCTTGGTACGAGATACCGGACCGGCCCCTCGTACTCGCGTTCGGCGGCAACGCTCTGCTGCCCGATCCAGATGACCCTTCAGGTGCCGAGCAACGGGCCGAGGAGTTCGCTGCCGCCCTCCTGATGGTCATCCCCGACCATTCCGGGCTTGTCCTGGTGCATGGGAACGGTCCCCAGGTGGGCACCATCCTGCTTCGGGTCGAGGCGACCCGAGACCAGATTCCCGCAGATCCCCTCGACGTCCTCGTCGCCGAGACCCAGGGCTCCATCGGCTATCTCCTGGCGCGGGCGTTGCGCAACGCGCTTCGGGCCCGCAACCGACACGTGGAGGTGGCCACGGTGGCCACCCAGGTCGTCGTCGAGGCGGATGACGGCGGGTTCTCGAAACCGACCAAGCCGATCGGACCGTTCTATGACTCGTCCCGTCGCGTCGAGCTCGAAGCGCAGGGCTGGGACGTGGTCGAGGTGGCCAACCGCGGGCTGCGCCGGGTCGTGGCCTCGCCACACCCCCGCCGGGTGGTTGAACTCCACACGATCGGCGACGCAGCCCGTCACGGTCATGTGGTCATCGCCGGAGGCGGTGGCGGAATCCCGGTGGTCGAGGATGCCAATGGGGACCTGGTGGGAGTCGAGGCCGTCATCGACAAGGACCGCACCGCGGCACTGCTGGCCCGATCCCTCCATTCCGCAGGGTTGGTGATCCTCACCGCAGTGCCTGCTGCGTATCTGCACTACGGCACGCCGCAGGAGCAGGTCATCAACGAGGTCACCGTGAGCGAGGCGCGGGAGCTGCTTGACGCCGGCGAGTTCCCTCCCGGCTCGATGGGGCCGAAGATCGAGGCTCTGGCCGACTACGCAGAAGCCATAGGGAGGCCTGGATTGGTGACAAGTGTCCCCGGTCTCGCCGGGGCGTTGAAGGGTGAGACCGGGACCTGGGTCGTGCCCGACGATCAGGCGGACGCCAGGTACTCCAGCGCTGCGTCGACGTCCTCGACGTAGACGTCGGCCGCCACCGATTTTGCGAGCTGGGCATCCGCCGCGATCCCTCCGACCATGATCCGCACTTCGGGTCGGCCCTTACGGACCGTGGTCACCGCGACACGCAGCTTCTTGCGACCCTGGGGTCCGGACACACTCAAACCCAGGACAGCCCCAGGGTTCTCGTCGACGACCTCTGCAATGGACTCCGGCGGGAGATCACAACCGAGATTGGTGACGTCGTAGCCCTCCGACCTCAACAAGTCGGAGATGATCGCGAGGGGAAGGTCGTGTCGCTCGCCCTCGGGACCGGCGAGTACGACGCTGCCGCGACAGGGCCCGCGACGCGCCATCGTCTGGCTGAGGCGACCCACCAGGCGCTGCGTTATCGCGGTCGCCCTGTGCTCTGCGGCGATGCCGATCTCATCACGATGCCACGCTTCACCGATGTCTCGCATGGCCCCTGAAATCACCTTGAGGTACACATCGCGAGGGGCAAGTCCGGAAGCGAGGGCTGCCTCGATGACACCCCAGGCGCCTGCTTCGTCGCCGGCGAGCAGCCGAGAGCGGAACCGGTCCTTCCAGGGAGCCCGGCCCCGCTTCGGCTTCGGAGTTGCTGAGAACCGCTCGAGATCGGCGGCAGACACCGCCCATGCTCCCTTGGTCTTGGTAGCGGGAAGCATGCCGAGTCGAACGTACCGATACACCGTCATGTAGTGCACACCGAGCGACTCGGCCGCCTCGTGAAGGGTCAGGGTCTTCGGTGGCATCGGGTGATTCTCGCGCCTAGGCGCGGGAAGCCTCGTACTCCTCGGTGAACACGCCACGAAGCCGTGGGTACTTCACCGGGGCGTGACGGAAGCAGAACTCGCTGTTGTTGTACCGGGAGAGTCGGGTGTCACACATGTCGGAGTGACATCGCCGGTTGCCCCCGTACGTCTTGGGCCTGCGACGACCGCCCTGTCCCGGTCGGGTCGCCATCAATGCTGTTGTTGCCATGACACACCTCCTTGGAGGGAGGGCAGGGCGCCGGATGGGGAGGGGGAAAGGGTGGGAAGCCGGCGCCCTGCTCGCCCTTGGTAGTACCAATATGTTTATCACTAAGTACTACGTTGTCAACCCTTGATCCGGATGATCTATTCCCCTCCGACGGATCCGGTCGGCAATCGGAGAGGCGAGGAGTGCCAGGGCAATGACGATGGCAAGGGTGGAAAGGACATCCCCGAAACGCGCATAGAGCGTGGAGCCGGCGTCACGGAATGCCGCTCGACCGAACAGCACCTCGGTGGAAAGCAGGTCTGTCGTATCGCCGTAGGTGCCGTCTGCGGCGATGATCGTGGACTTGCCGGTGATGGCGGCATGCACCAGGTCCATGCCCATCGCCGCCGCCCCTACCCGGGTCATGTCGATGAACTGATCGGCTGCGGGGCCCTCGCCGTACGAGGATTCGTTGGTGGCCACGACCAGCAACTCGGCGCCCTCCCTGACACTCGCCCGGAGGTGCCGTATGAAGGCGCCCTCGAACGAGATCAACGATCCGAGATCGCCCCCGACCATCGAGAAGACGACGGTCTCGTCGCCCCGCACCATGTCCCGCGGCACCCGCTCGAGCTGGGGTATGAAGTCGAGGGCGGATCGGAACGGGACGTACTCACCGAAGGGGACCGGGTGCTGCTTGAAGTACTCCCCCACCTTGAGCCCGGAAGGTGACCACAGCATGTTCACGTTCGCGAATTCCCCGGGGCCCGCCGATCGGGTACCGCTCACCATCACGTAGGCGCCGAGACGCTGCGCTTCGGAGGCAATGGCCTCGGCGACGTCCGGGTTCCCTTCCGGCTCGTATGGGGACCCGGTGGAGTTCTCGGCCCACACGACCAGATCGACCGTTCCCTCGACGAGCCTCTGGGTCAGAGCCATATGGGACTCGTAGATCCGCTTGTTCTCGTTCTGACATCGCGTCATCGGACATGGAGAGTTGCCCTGAACCACAGCGACGCGGACCTCGTCACCGTCGGCGCTCGGCGCAAACAATGCACCGCAGAGGACCAGCAGCAGGACGACGGCCAACGAGTCGACGGCGTGGCGCCAGTGCCGATGATCCTCGATCACCAGCACGACCCCCGCAGCCACTGCCACCGCCAGCACGGTCCAGCCGGTCGGGCCGACCCATTGCGTCGCACCCAGGGCACCCGGGTTGCCGGCTGCCGCATACCCCAGGCCTCCCCAGGGAAACCCGCCGAACGGGAATCGAGCGCGGAGGAACTCCCACAGCGCCCAACCGCCGATGACCACCAGCCACCATCGCCATGCCGGCCAGAGGCGGACGAACCAGACGAGGAACGCGTATGCCGCTGCAGTGGAAGCCAGGTACACGGTGAGCGGGACCCACGCCACCGCACCGATCACGAGGATCCAGCGCAGCAGAATCCCGAAGAAGATCGCACCGAAGACGAAGCCGGCGGCCAGCGCGGTCCCGGGCCTCTCGGTATGGCGCAGCCCCCACAGCAGCGGTACCGGAGCGACGAACGCCAGCACCCCGAAATCGAACGGGGGGAACGCAAGAACCAGGAGCAGGCCACTTGCTGCCGCGGTGACGTAGGGGATCCACATGGGAGACGGAGCGTACCGACTTGGACGATCAAAGGATCGGGGAATGCGAAGCCGGTCCGAGGACCTAGCCTCGCCTCATGACGACAGATCTCGAGGTGGCCATTGCCGCCGCCACCGCAGGAGCCGACATCGTCAGGGACCGCTTCGGAGGCGCGTTCCTCACCGAGTACAAGGGTCGATCGGATCCGGTGACGGAGGTCGACCGGGCGGCGGAGCAGGCGGTCATCGA
>JABDIW010000100.1 GCA_013003515.1 Acidimicrobiia bacterium | reverse complement strand
GCTCAGGTTGTCGCCGTCGACCGTGACGGTGGCGGCCTCGATGGCTGCCGATCCGGAGAACACGATGACCAGGATCAGCAGCAGACCCAGGGCGCCGAAGACCACCGGGATGGTCGGGAAACTCTTCTTCTCTGGGTTCTGTTGGCTCGAGCGAGAGCCCTTGCCCTTCTTGGTCCTTGTCGTCACGTCGAGTACTCCATGGGTTGGTTGTCGGATCGCCGGTCGTTGCGAGAGCGTATTGCATCGGCGGCGAGGAAGACGAGGATAAGCAAGAACCCGGACAATGCCATAAAGGGGATCGAGATCCCTTCGATGGTGAACGGACCGATCTCCTGTCTCCACACATAGGCCGAGCTGCACGGAACGTCGACCGAGCACCCACCCGAGTCGAGGCTCGGCCACCGTTGGATCGTGTAGTGATATGCCGCAATGACTGCCCCGATGGCGGCGAGAGGAGCTGCGTACAGCCAGGCGCCGCGGTCCTTGCGGAGCGCCGCGATCGGCAGGATCACGGCCAAGGGGTACATGGCGATCCTCTGATACCAGCACAGTCGGCACGGCTCGAAGTTGGCGATCTCCGAGTAATAGAGGCTCCCCAGGGTCGAGACCACGGCCACTGCGGCCGCCAGCCACAGCTCGCGTCCTGAGATCGAGTCGGCCGCCCGATCCCGGGCCCGCTCGAGGGCAGGCACGAACCGGCCTCCGACACCGAGAACCACAGCACCGAGCACTCCGATCCCGGCGACGATGGCCAGGACGGCGAACACTGCTGACATCTGGGCGACGTCCATGGATCCCTCTCGTTCGGGTGGTGACGGTAGTTGAATCGGCCCAATCCGTTGGTCGCTGGAGACCTTTGCGGAGAGCGCTGGTTTCGTCGTCGATTGCACATGACCGGCATTCTCTTGTGGGTGGGCCGCTCAACTGGTGCCGATCTATCGCACCTTGGTAGCTGGCCCGATCAGTTACGGTCTCTGGTCAGGAATCCACAAGCCAAGAGGGTGTCAACATGAGCCAAGTTGGCAAGAAGACAACACCGGCGGCACTCATCGCTATCGGAATCATGTTCATTGTCATCGGGCTGAACAGCGGTCGTCTGTTGATCGTTGCAGGCGTTGGATTCCTCATCGCTGGCATCATCCTGCATCGCACATCTCAGAGTTCGGGCGACGGACCGGACGAGTAGACATGATCTCAGCAGGACACCCGCCGGTACCATCGGCTCGTGGCATACGTCCTGTTCTTCGTGCTCTTCGGCCTCCTCGTCGCAGTAGGTGTCGGATTCGCCTGGCAGGAGACGCGTCGGCCCGACAGCACGGTCTTCGGCATGCGTGAGGCGGTGGCCTACATCTACGGGCGCATGGATTCCGGGCTCAAACAGGGGCTTCGGCCGGCAGACATCGAACGCATCGTGGGCTGGGAGCTTCGGTATGTCGATGAGCAGCGACGCTCGCGAGACTCCGACGAGCCGGTGGTGGTGGCCAGTCTCGCCGGTGGCGCCTACGCCCAGCAGAAGGCCATCGAGGAAGGCTTCACATACGATGGGCCCATCATCGAGGAGGTGTTGAGGCTCGAGGCCGAGTACCTGGCCAGCCTCGGCGCCGTCGGGGAGGAGGTGGCCGGATCATGAGTGACGACATTCGCCACAGCCTGTCGTTCGAGGAGGTGCCCGCCACCGTCGAGCCCCGTCCCGGGCCCGAAGATGCACCAGGCGAGTTCCCGTACACCAGAGGCATCCACGCCACCGGATACCGCGGCAAACCATGGACGATCCGACAGTTCGCCGGGTTCGCCTCGGTGGCCGACACCAACGAGCGGTTCCGGCATCTGCTGGGCCAGGGTCAGCACGGCTTGTCTGTTGCCTTCGACATGCCGACGCTGATGGGGCTCGACGCCGACGACCCTCGCTCCCTCGGCGAGGTGGGCCATTGCGGCGTGGCGGTGAGCACCACCAATGACATGGTGGGCTTGTTCGACCAGATCCCTCTCGACGACGTCTCGGTGTCGATGACCATCAACGGCCCGGCGGAGGTGCTGTTCGCCTTCCTGCTCGTCGCTGCCGAGGAACAGGGCGTCGACTGGGCAGACCTCACCGGCACGCTCCAGAACGACATCCTCAAGGAGTACATCGCCCAGAAGGAGTGGATCTTCCCGCCTGAGCCGCATCTCCGGCTCATCGTCGACATGGTCGAGTTCTGCGCGGAGCATGTTCCGCAGTGGAACACCATTTCGATCTCGGGCTATCACATCCGCGAGGCAGGAGCGACGGCGCCTCAGGAACTGGCCTTCACGTTGGCCGACGGGTTTGCCTACGTGGAGGCATGCATGCGACGCGGCCTCGACGTCGATGCCTTTGCGCCCCGCTTCTCGTTCTTCTTCGACGCCCACATCGACTTCTTCGAGGAGATCGCCAAGTTCCGCGCCGCCCGGCGCATCTGGGCGCGATGGATGCGTGACCGATATGGAGCCGCCACCGAGCGGGCGTGGAAGCTGCGTTTCCACACTCAGACCGCCGGTGTTTCGCTGACAGCGCAACAGCCACACAACAACGTCGTGCGGACCGCGGTCGAGGCGCTGGCTGCGGTGCTCGGGGGCACCCAGAGCCTGCATACGAACGCGCTCGACGAGGTGTACGCGCTCCCTACGGCGGAGAACGCCGAGATCGCACTGCGGACTCAGCAGGTCTTGATGCATGAGACCGGCCTCACCGACGTCGTCGACCCTCTCGGGGGAAGCTGGTTCGTCGAGGAGATGACGGACCGCATCGAGGCGCACGCCGAGAGCCTGTTCGCAGAGATCGACGCGATGGGTGATGGCTCGATGCTCGACGGGGTTCTGGCCGGCATCTCAGACGGGTGGTTCCAGGGTGCGATCGCCGACTCGGCGTACGACTTCGAGAAGGCCGTCGCGTCCGGTGAGCGGACGGTGGTCGGGGTCAACAAGTTCACTCTCGCCGACGAGCCGCCCATCGAGATCCTTCGCATCGGTCGTCATGTCGAGGACGGCCAGCGCCAGGCTCTGGAGGACCTGCGACGGGATCGGGACCCGGAGCGGGTGGCTGGCGCGCTCGACGCCCTTGCCACGGGTGCGGCCGGCGACGCCAACTTGATGCCTCTTCTCATCGAGGCGGCGCGCGCCCGGGCCACGCTCGGAGAGATCGTGTCGACGCTCGAAGCCGATTTTGGGAGATACCGTGAGCCGCCGCGAGTCTGAGAGGCGGGTCCGCCACCTCGTCGGAGAGCTGCTGCTTGCGGTGCACCTCGTCCTGGGAGGAGTCGAAGTGCATCGGCGGGTGCACCCGCTGCATCGACCTGCCGCCGTGCTCCCCGTCGGTGAGCCGACCCCGTCGCTGGGCTACCGGCTCGCCTCCGAAGCGAGCTGATCTGCCTCGCCTACACTGGAGCCGCCTCCGCTGGAGGAACACCCCATGACTCGATCATCCATGTCCCGCCTGCT
>JABDIW010000078.1 GCA_013003515.1 Acidimicrobiia bacterium | reverse complement strand
GCGATTCAGGCTTCGTGGGTGGCGCTCGTCGAGACCACGCTTGGCGCGCTCACCCTCCTCCTCGATCTCCTTGGGATCGAGGTTCCGGCCCGGATGTGACGTGATGTCCAAGCTGCCGCAGCACCTGCTGCCGGACACTGCCACGCTGACCGACGACGGGTCGCTGATGGTCGGCGGAGTCACCGTCACCGACCTCGCCCATGAGTTCGGCACGCCGCTGTTCGTCTACGACGAAGCGCACCTGCGGTCCCGGTGCCGCCAGGCAGTTGCCGCCTTCGGTGATGGCGTGGCCTATGCCACCAAGGCCTTCTTGTGTCGAGCGATGGCTGAACTCGCCTACGAAGAGGGAATGTGCCTCGACGTTGCCACGGGTGGCGAACTGCACGTCGCCCTCTCTGCGGGCGTCCCCGGTGACCGCCTGGTCCTCCATGGCAACAACAAGTCGTCCGGCGAGTTGGCGGCGGCGATCGACGCCGGTGTGGGGAGGATCGTCGTCGATTCGTTCGACGAACTGGATCGCATCGATGCCATCGTTGCGGCCGGTCGACCGGCGCCATCGGTGCTGGTCAGGGTCAACCCGGGTGTGGATGCCCATACCCACGAGTACCTCACCACCGGCGTTGCCGATTCCAAGTTCGGTTTCGGGCTCGGGTCGGGAGACGCACGGCGTGCCGTGGAGCGGATCGCGGCGGGCAGCTCCATGGACTTGATCGGGCTCCACGCCCACATCGGCAGCCAGGTGTTCGCCGTCGACTCGTTCGAGCGTGCCGTGACGACTCTCGCCCCTTTCGTGACGTCCCTCGATCTCCCGGAGCTCTCCGTTGGCGGCGGCCTCGGCGTGGCCTACGTCGAAGGCGAGTCGGCACCATCGATCGCCGAGTGGGGGAGCGTCGTCATCGAAGCCTGCCGCACAGCCGGCATCCGGTCACGGGTGACAGCCGAGCCGGGACGGGCCATCGTCGCCGGAGCAGCCATCACGGTGTACACCGTCGGCACGATCAAACAGATCGACGGTGTCCGGACCTACGTCAGTGTCGACGGCGGGATGAGCGACAATCCGCGTCCCGTGCTCTACGGCTCCGGCTACGAAGCGTTCTTGCCGCGGGCTGTCGCCGCGGATCGCGACATCCAGGTGCGTGTCGTTGGCAAACACTGCGAGTCCGGCGATGTGATCGTGTCTGACGCGGCCGTGCCTGCAGACATCGAGGTGGGAGACCTCCTCGCTACTCCGGTCACCGGCGCCTACGGCTTCTCGATGGGCTCCAACTACAACCTGGTGCCGCGCCCTGCGGTCGTGTTCGTTGCCGACGGTGACGCCCGCCTGGTCGTGCGACGCGAAACGCTCGATGACCTGCTGAGGCGCGACGCCTGACGCGAGAAGGGGGCGCCCGGAGACGCCCCCTTGCTCATGCGGGGGTTACCTGTCAGGTCTTGCGTGAGTCGATGAATCCCCAGGCACCGAATGCGATGAGGGCCAAGCCTCCGATGATGATCGTCCAGATGATGGGGGTGAACGCCACCGGCTTGAGCACCTCGTAGTTGTCCAGGTTCTCGTCGAACGTGGTGACCAGGCCGTTGAAGCGGCCCGAAACCTCATCGAGGTTGGAGAGAACGCCGGCCGTCGCCGGGAAGTTCTCTCCGAGGAACGCATTGAGCTGGTCCGGGGTGAACTGCAGCTGGGTTGCCAAGGTGGGGAGCATGGCCGTCTGCATCTCGGTTCCCATTGCACCCACTACTTCGAGAGCGCCCTTTGCTCCGTCGACGAGTTCCTGGGTGTACACGGGCTCGAGGTTCTCGTTCAGCTCGTCGGCGTCGGCTGCCTTCCCGACCAGCGACAACAGCAAGGGAACCACCACCAGGGCGACACCCAGGCCGATGGCGACCATCGAGCCCATCCGGATGCGGTACAGCATGTAGCCGCCGACCAGGATCGTGGCGATGCCGGCGATGAAGAGCCCCCACGGCACCGTGGTTGCGGGGAGATCCTCCGTTGGGATCGCGTCGGCAGACGCAAACCGGTCCTGCTCGGCCTTCAGCGTTCCCAGCACCGATGAGAACTGGGTCTCGATGGCAGGGAGGGCAGCGGCTCCTGTAGCCACGGCCGGGAATTGCTGCTGCATCATCCCGCCGAACTCCTCTGGCGTCATCTGAAGCGCCTGGGCCATGCCGGGGACGACCGCTGTCTCGAACTCGGTCGCCACTGCACCGAGACCGGCGACGTCGGCTTCGGCGGTTGCCAGAGCCTCGTCGGTCAGGATTGGCCGGAAATCGTCGATGAGGTCTTCGAACGCCGGTCCCACCTCGAACAGGTTGTTCGAGAAGACCGAGAACACGAACACCACCCCGACCAGGATCACCAGGCCGGCTGAGGTCCACGCCTGCCAACCCTTGTTCG
>JABDIW010000076.1 GCA_013003515.1 Acidimicrobiia bacterium | reverse complement strand
GCTTCGACCTCGCCGGCCCCGAGCGGGGCTTCCCGCCAGACGCCCATCTCGCCGCCTGCACCGTCGCCAGGCGTGCTGGTCTCGGCCTCACGATCCACGCCGGCGAGGGAGACGGGCCCCACAGCATCTGGCGAGCGCTCTCGTTGTGTGCCGCTCAACGCATCGGCCACGGTGTCCGCATCATCGAGGAGTGCATGGTCGACAGCCAGAAATCCATCACCAAGCTGGCACCGTTGGCGGCCCGGGTCCGCGATCACCGTGTCCCGCTGGAGGTGTCGATGACGTCGAATCTCCACACCGGGTTGTGGCCCGACGCGGAACACCATCCGATCGGCGCCCTCTACCGGGCCGGGTTCGCCGTCACCATCAACACCGACAACAGGCTGATGTCCGGCATCACCATGACTGATGAGTTCTCCAGCCTCGTCGAAAGCCAGGGTTTCACGACAACCGATCTCCTGACGTGCACGATGGTGGCACTCGACTCAGGCTTTGGTGACTACGACCAACGTCGCAGGATCCGGGATGAGGTCGTCAGGCCTGCCTACGCAGACGCCATCTGAGCGTCGAGCCACCCGATCACGTACTCGAGCGCCTCGGGTCCCTCATTGAACGACTCGTGCCGGTTCGTCGGGAACAGCTTGCGCTCCACCAGCGGGTGTCCCCCGAGCGTCACGCTGAACCGGGCAGGCACGACGGTGTCGGCGCCGCCGTGGATGACCAGCGTCGGGGTCTGGAGACCGGAGTGGTTGCCCTCGACATGGTCCATGGCGAGGAGGAGCTCGTACCCGAGCCGAGCAGTCGTCTTCGTGTAGACCAGCGGATCGGCGAAGTAGGCATCGCCGATCGCCGGGTCGGCAGCGAGCTGGTCTCCGCTGATGTCGTTGGGCAGAGAAAGCTTGGGAGCGATGCGGCCGAGAAGCCGTGCAGCCACGCGCTTGTAGGCGGGAACGTCGGCCCCAAGTGCAGGAGCCGACACCACCAGATAGTCGGGCTGAGGTCGATCCGAGACCGCGTACCGGATCGAGATGAGACCGCCCATGGAGTGCCCGAGGAGCACCGTGGGCCCTTCGAGGTCGGACAGCAGCGCGGCGACATCGTCCAGGTAGTGCTCGAACGTCTCGACATGTCCTGGCTCCTCGGTGTCCCCGTGACCGCGGAGATCGAACGCCAGGGTGTCGTAGCCCGCTTCGGCGAGCCGTTCGCCCACATGGAGGTAGCGCCCGCTGTGCTCGCCCAGGCCGTGCACGACGAGAACGGACGCCTTGCGGTTCGCTGCCCGCCAGAGTCGGGTCAGCAGCTGAGAGCCATCCGGTGCGGTGTATGTGTCGATGTCCATCGCTCACCCAAATCGTTCGTAGGCGGCCAGAGCGGCTCCAACGATACCGGCCTGGTTGCGGAGCTTCGCTGGGACCACAGGCGCCCGGGTCGTGAATGCCCCCGCGAACTCGTCGAATCGCTTCGAGATACCACCTCCGAAGATGAAGAGATCGGGGCTGAAGAGGCGCTCGAGGTGTCCCAGATACCGGTCGACTCGCGGCAACCAGTCACTCAGATCCATGTCGTCTCTCTCCACGAGCCGGGCAGCGGCCCGGTCCTCTGCAACTTCTCCGTCGAGCTCGAGATGACCGAGCTCACTGTTGGGGACGAGGACCCCGTCGACGAACATGCCGCTCCCGATACCGGTTCCGAACGTGAGGGTCATCACCACACCACGCTGATCGCGGCCGGCTCCATATCGCATCTCGGCGAGACCGGCGGCGTCGGCATCATTGAGGAGCGCCGTTTCGTGCCCAACGATGTCGGCGAGCAAGGCGGCGCCGTCGACGCCGATCCATTCGTCGTCCACGTTTGCGGCGCTGAGAACGACTCCGTGCTGGACGATGGCGGGGAAGGCGCAGCCCACCGGGCCGTCCCAACCGTGGTGAGCCACAACGGCAGCAGCGACCTCCATCACGGGCCGGGGCTTGGCCGGCTGCGGTGTGCGGATCCGGTGTCGATCAGCTGCCAGCTCTCCGTTGTCGAGGTCCACGGGAGCTCCCTTGATCCCGGAACCTCCGATGTCGATGCCGAAACGAACCGTCATGTTCGAGACGCTAGCCCAGCTCGACGAAGGGAGGCTCGGCTGGCTCCACGGGGTGCCACTCACCGCGAATCTCCACTTCGAGGGCGCCTTCACCCGGTTCACCGTCGAGGTAGCCGAGACCGATCCCCATCCCGAGGATCGGCGAGAAATTCCCGCTGGTGACGACGCCGGAGGTGTCGCCGGCCCGCAACGCGGACCCCGTCCGTGCAATTCGACGCGAGCCCGTGGTGAAGCCGACGAGTCGGCGGGCTGGGCCCTTCTCCCGTTGTTCCGAGAGGGCTTGCCGACCTACGAAATCGTGATCCCACGACACCACCCTTCCCAACCCCGCCTCCAGCGGCGTCGTGGTCTCATCGAGATCCTGCCCCCACAGCGGATACCCCATCTCGAGGCGAAGCGTGTCTCGGGCTCCAAGCCCACAGGGCCGGCCACCGGCATCGACGAGTTCGTGCCAGAGCCCTTCGGCGTCGTCCGCAGCGACGATCAGCTCGGCTCCTCGCTCACCCGTGTACCCGGTACCAGCGGCAGCGACCTCCACCCCATCGCGGGTGGTGGTGTCTATGCAACGGAATCGGTTTGGCACGTCGGCGAGGACCTGAGCGAGAACGTCTCGGGCCGATGGTCCCTGGACCGCAAAGAGCGCCGTGCTGGGCCGGGCATCATCCACCCGCACGTCGTGCCCGCCGGCGGCAAACCGGGCAAGGATGCGATCGTGGTTGACGCCATTTGGCATGACCCACGCTGCTTCAGCGGACCGGCGCCAGATGATGATGTCATCCACCACTCCGCCCTCCTCGGTGAGAGCCATCGTGTACTGGGCTCGCCCATCGGCAAGCCCCGCTGCGTCGTTGCAGAGCTCGCTATCGAGCGCGGTGATCGTGGCGGGCCCCTCTACCCGGAACCGTCCCAGATGGGAGACGTCGAAGACGCCACAACCCTCCCGAACGGCGTGGTGCTCCTCGATGACACCGGTGTATTGG
>JABDIW010000075.1 GCA_013003515.1 Acidimicrobiia bacterium | reverse complement strand
AGCAGGGACAGGTACTCGGCGCGTCCTCGCTCGGCCACCGGTGACTCGAGGGCGCGACGAACCGCGTCGAGGTCTGGGGGTCGCTGGTAGTACAGGTCCTGCATCTCGATGAGCCCGAGGTTGGTCTCGGGAGCCGGGTTCAGGGTGATTGACATGCCGGGGCGAACGGTCCCTTCCGCGATCACGCGGGCGTAGAACCCGGGACGGCGGGCGTTGCGAAATGCCTCGACCCATCCGGGCCGCTGCATCTTGGCTTGGAAGGTGTTGCATGGGATGCGGGGCGCGGTCACCTCGATGACGGCGTCGCCGATCGTGTACCGGTCGCCGATCCGCACCGTGCCCTCCCCAAAGGTCGAGAGGGTGAGGTTCTCGCCGAACTGGCCGGGGGGGAGCTCATGCATCAGCTCGGCGGCCCACCAGGCGTAGTCCTCGGCGGAATAGACGTAGACGGCCTGATCCGGTCCACCGTGATGCCGTTCGTCGGCGATGGTGTCGCCGACGACCCCCGAGTCGGTCAACACGGCCTCGGCGACCGGGGTCTTGAAGATCCCGGTCTGGTCGGTGCGTGTCCCGATCTGGATCGGGGATGGCGCCGAAGCGATCTGGATCGATACGAGTTCCATGGATCAGCGGACGATGTCGCTCGTGATGTCTGTGCCGGCCGACCCATCGCCTGCCCGCTGAAGGGCCGGCCTGGCGAGCACCAGATAGAGGAGAGGCCCCACGACGTGGAGGATGACAATTACCAACAGCCAAACGATCTGCGATTGGCCTGCTGTTCGCCATTGCTCGGCGGGGCGGCGCAACACGTCGGCGGCGACCCAGATCCAGAACAGGAAGTAGGCAACGCCAAGAAACGCAAACGGGAGAAGACCGCCGAACATCTGATGGCAGCGTACCCGTCGCGCCCGCCTGCCTGAGCGGTTCGGGGTTGCCTCGACCTACGTGGATTCCTGCGAGCCGGAGTCATCAGTCGGACTGCCCAACCCTATGGCCTTCGGGTCAGGTGGTCACGACTCTGTGGTGGCCTCGAAGATCTCCGGGTTGGGGTCGCCGACCACGTCCACGTACCCGACCGCACCCTTGTAGAACGCTCGGGTGAGTGCATGGTCAACCAGGATGATGCGCGACGGCACCTGGCCGATGAGATCGACGACCACGCCGCCCCCGGCCGGAACGAGGGTTGTCTGTGAACCTCGAATCGGTGGCGAGTACGTGGCCCCTTCCTGCCAAACCGCATCCCAGTGTGATCCGATGGGGTGGAAGTTGGAGTCGAGGTCGATGCCGGCGTTGACGAAGAAGAAGCGGGCGCGGTCGCCAACTTCGATCTCGAGCGGGTTCTCCGTGAGCGCCCCCTTGAGGCCGTTGAACACGACCATCGAAGGCTCCTCATCCAGAAGGGCGTCGCGATCGAGGTCGCTCAGACCCGGCTCGAGCGAGTCGGTGTAGTACTCGGACTGGACGACGTAGAACTCGTGATCGGCTGGTGGAAGCGGCGTTTCGGGATCGACGACGATCCCGCCATACATGCCGTGGGCGATGTGCTCGGGGACGTCACCGAAGGCGCAGTGGTACATGAACACACCGGGATACAGCAGCCGCGCTTCGATCGTCCGGGTCTCTCCCGGTGCCACCACAGTGGCTTCGGCGCCGCCTCCTTGGCCCGTGACCGCATGGAAGTCAACGTTGTGCGGGTGAGTGTTCGAAGCGGGGTTGGTGACCGTGAAGCGGAACACATCACCGACACGTGCACGTATGACCGGTCCCGGTGTGCCGATCACCGGGGCCGAGTCGCCGGCGATCTTGTACCCCCAGGTCTCGAACTCAACGCCGTTGGCCGGGTCGATCAGAGCGACGTTCTCGACGACCTCGAAGTGGACCTCGACGATTGCCTGTTCCGATCTGGTGATGGCAGGCGGCATGGCGGGGGCGTTGGCGACGTGGACTTCGTCCGCCGGAGCCAGTGGCAGCGAGGCCTTGGGCACCAGGAAGGGGATGATGTCGTCCTCCCAGGCGATCCCCGCGGCGAGCACGTCATCTCCCGTGGCAGCCTGGGCAGGTGCCGCGTCGCTCGAGCCGATCTGGCCGAACGCAATGAACGCGACTGCGACGAGGATGCCGCCGAGGGCGCCGATCAGTATCAACTCCCAGCGTCGATTGGTTGAACTCTGTTCCATGGTGTCTCCTCAGTGGATGATGAACGTCGCTTGGAGTTCTGCGGTGAGCGCCTTGCGCGCCCGTGTCCATGCGTCGTGGAGGGCGCAGCGCTCATCGGCGTCACACGGTCCTTCGCGCAGGACACACCGGCTCTCGTCGGGCACGCCTTCGACGGTCGCAACGAGGTCAAAGACGGAGACGTCTGTGACGGAATCGTCGCTCGCATAGCCCCCCGACGGGCCCGTTTCGGAGGTGACCCAGTTCTTGCGAACGAGGGGAGCCATGACCCTGGCGAGGAAGTCGGGCGTGGTGCCGAGCTCGGTGGCGAGTTGGGCACGCTTGACCCTGGTCCCTGCGTCGTGGAGTGATCGGAGGGCTCTCAGGGCGAGGTCGGTGCGCGAGGTGAGTTCTAGTCTCATTGTTGAGTTCTTGAGTCAAGGATACAACAAATAGGCGGGCCTGTCGAGAGCCAGTAGCGAATCTGGCCGACACGAGCACCAGGACTGCGTACCATCGGCGGCCATGAGCTCACTGATCGAGACCATCCGTGAATCGGTGATCGGCAGCCACGACGCGGTACCGGGTCCTTTTGGCGAACGCCGGGTCACCTACGCGGACTACACCGCCTCGGGCCGGTCGCTGGCGTTCATCGAGGACTACATCCGTGAGGCCGTGTTGCCGCTGTACGCCAACACCCACACCGAGTCATCTGGCACCGGTCTCCAGACGACCCGATTCCGTGAGGAGGCGCGGGCGATCATCCGGCGCTGCCTCGGAGCCACAGATGACCATGCGGTGTTGTTCTGTGGATCCGGTTCCACGGCGGCCATCAACCGGATGATCGCCGTGATGGGCCTTTCCATCCCCTGCAACCTCGAGGATCGATACCAGCTGTCCGATGCGATTCCGGCCGGTGAGCGTCCGGTGGTGTTCATCGGCCCCTACGAGCATCACTCGAATGAGCTGCCATGGCGTGAGTCCATTGCAGATGTGGTCACCATCCCCGAGGACGCCGATGGGCACATCGATCTGGATCGGCTCGAAGCAGAGCTGGTCGCCTACGCCGATCGGCCACTCAAGATCGGGTCGTTCTCGGCAGCTTCCAATGTCACCGGCATCCTGAGTGATGTGCGGTCCATCTCCATTGCGCTCCACAAGCACGGAGCCCTGTCGTTCTGGGACTTCGCCGCGGCGGCCCCGTACGTGTCCATCGAGATGAGCCCGGACGACGACGGAGTCGACGGGCACCTCGCCTACAAGGACGCCATCTTCATCTCGCCGCACAAACTGATCGGCGGGCCCGGAACGCCCGGCTTGCTGGTAGCTCGCAAGGAGCTGTTCACG
>JABDIW010000060.1 GCA_013003515.1 Acidimicrobiia bacterium | reverse complement strand
GTTGGTGCCATGCCCCGAGCATTGCCCCCATGCGGCGGGCTGTCAATGGAAGCGGCCGCAGAGCTGCGATCCAGGTAGGTCGCTCAGTCGTCAAACACGTCTGCCAGGGTCGGCCTCGTTCGCTTCGCTCTCTGGTGACAGGGTCATGACGCACTGATGCCCACGGAAAGCCGTGGGCATCAGGTGTCGCAGATCGGGCGGGTTAGCCGCCCAGCGCGGTCAATGAGTACTCGAGCAAGGCCCTGGTGAATCCGGGGTTGTGGACACCGAGGCTTTGATCCTCGATCACGTACATGTAGTTCCACATGGCGTTGACGACCTCTTCCGAGTACGTACCCGGGACAGATCGGTTGCCGATCTCACCGTCGTCATCGAGGATCGTCACATCGATGATCCCTTCGGCGATGAGCAGCGGCTTGATCTGGTCGAGCAGGGCCTGGATCTCGGTCTGCGTCCCGTTGTAGTCGAACGACTCGATGTCGGAGTGGCATCCCTCGCAGGTCCCGAGCTCAGCCTCGAAACCGTGGTTGGTGTTCTCGCCCATGTGGCAGGAGACACACCCTGCGTCGATGAGGTTGTAGTGCCCGCCTGGGGCTCCAGTCACTCCCATGCCGCCTTCACCGACGGCCATGTTGGATTCGACGCCATGGTGGGGTCCGAAGCGAGTTGAGGTGACCTCGATCATGCCATCGGTCGCCTCCGGCCGCGGGTGGCGGATCTGGTGGCACTCGGCGCAGAGATTCCCCGAGCCCTTGTCATACGTGCCGTCGGAACGCTCCAGCGAGACCGCAGCTGCGCCACCGGTAAGCGCCCAGTCGGCGCCGGTGTACGTCATGTGAACGTCGTGGCAAGTCCGGCAGTTGATGGGCGACGTGGTCGCCACACCTTGGATGGACTCGTCATTGGGGCTGAGTCCTGCGGCGATTCGAGCCTGAGGGCCCTCGGACCCGTGACACCCTGCGCAACTCCCGATGCTGCCCCGCACCCAGGAGCCACCGGTGGCGTGATGCGACGCTTCAAAACGGGCCTGTACCGAGACCAGCAATGTGGTGTCGTTATGGCAATCGGCGCAGGACAGGTCTGTGACTTCGAGGGCGGGGGCATCTGCTCCTGCTGCTCCCTCGGGACCCTGGGGGCCGGCGGGTCCTGCCGGACCAGCTGGTCCCGCTTCACCGGCGTCCCCGGCACATGCGGCCAATGTCAGGACAACTATGAACAAAAAGATGCGGAGCACCGACCTGGGCGCCATCTCATGCCTCCATCTGCGACTAGTCACATTCTGAGTGATTGCCACCAACGGCGCATGGGCCAAAAGACCCTATTCCGACGAGATTCTCGCCAAGTGGGTCCAACAGGCCACACCCGGCTCGAACGGCTCTCTCTCCCTACAACTCGGGTTCCCGACCGGCGATGAGATCGTCGATGGTCGCGAGCAGAAGCGAGGGGCTGACCTCGCCTTGCACCTTGCCGCGAATGATCCCCTCGCGATCGACGAAGTAGGTCTCGGGAATCCCGAAGACTCCGAGTTCGACGGTGGCCCGTGAGTCGGGGTCCATCACGTAGCTGTAGTTGACGCCACGTCCGAACTGATCGAGGAACCCGATCGCCGCCGACTCGCGATCCTGATAGACGATCCCGATGAAGTGGACTCCGCGGTCCTGGTAGACCTCGGAAGCCGCAGTCAACACCGGGTGCTCTGCGCGACACGGAAAACACCACGACGCCCAAAGGTTCACGACGAGGATCTCGCCCCGCAGGTCGTCGAAGTCGAGTGAGCCCTCTTCTTCCAGGTAGTCGAGCGTCATCTCGGGGAAGGCCTGGCCAATCAACGGGGAGTCGACAAGGCGCGGGTCTTGGCCGAACCGGCCATTGAACACGTAGGCCATGAGTCCGACCACAACCAGGATCCCCGCGATGGCGAGCCAGCGCCGTGAAACACCACTGCGCCGACCACCGGAGGACGGCTCCGATGGGATATCGGCGGGGTCGGTGACGTCGGTCGTCTCGGTCACGGTGTCCGACCTCGGGCTTCTTCGAGCGCGTCGTTGATCTGGGCGACGACGTTCACGGAGAGGTTGGGCAGCTCGAGGGCATCCTCGAGCTGGGGGATGGCGGCCTCCACGTCCTCCAGGCCATACATGGTGATGAATCCCCGGTACAGCGCTGCCTCGGCGTTGCTTGGGTCCAGCTCGAGGCTGGTCCTGACGTACTCGTCGGCCTCAATGTGGAGACCGGTTCGGTACGCCATCCAGCCGATACGAGCCAGGGCCTGTGCCTCGTCGACGGCCTCCCCGGCATTCTCGGCGATGTAGAGATAGTGATCGAGTGCCGATCCGTAGTCCTCATCCTCGAAGTAGCGGTCGGCGAGTGCCATGCGCATACCGACGATGTCGGGGTTGGCCGCAACGATGGCCTCGAGCTGCTCGCTGCTCACGGCGTTCGGGTCGACGGTCAACTCACCGGGCGACTCGCCAGGCGCCGACTGCACGGTGGTTTGGTCACCCGACCCGTCACCGCGCGCTGCCAGGAAGATCGCTCCGGTGAGCACCACGACTATCACCAGAGACACCTTCACGATCTGGCTCACGGGACGGGCTGGCGTCGCCGGCGTCGGTGCCGGCGCTTCGTCGGGCGGTGGCGTCGCGGGTCGTTCGTCGGGCTCCTCGGGGAAGTCGGCCAACGACGCCTCCAGGGAGTCGAGCTCGGTCTTGTAGGCGGCGCGGAGACGGGCAGCGGTATCGGGGTCGACTTCGCCCAGGTCTTGCTGTTCCGCCAGCTCCTCGAGATCCCGCGTGACGAGATCGCGGCGCTCGACGAGACGCTTCCGCTCCGATGTCACGAGGGCTCGGCCTCTGCGGGCTCGTCGACGGCAACGCGCCTACGAGACAGGATCATCCAGAAGCCACCAACGACTGCCGCCATCGGGATCAGCCACACCAGCAGTGTCCGACCTGCGAAGGGTGGATCGAGGTAGATGCCGTCACCAAACCGCGCGGTGAAGTAGTCCACGATCTGACCGTCGGTCTCGCCGGCGGCGACCTTCTCCTCGAGAACGTCCATCATCGCCTCTGCGGTGGGAGAGGGTGAGTCGATGATCGCTTCGCCCTGGCACACCGGGCACTTGATCGCGGAACCCAACCGGGCGACACGGTCCTCTGGTTCCGGGTCTCCCTGGACGAACCCGACCAGGATCACGATGGCGAGGACGCCGGTTATCGCCCAGGTGGCGGTGCGACGGATGTCACCCGCCATCGTCCGCGCCCTGACTCACCGGGACCCGCTCTTTCAACGGCTTGGGTTTGCGCACCAGGCGTGACCACAGCACGGCGGCGCCCGCCATGAGCCCGCCGACCCAGATGAGCCAGATGAAGGGGAACCACCAGACGCCGAGAGTGATCCGCTCCGGATTGATGCTCTTGAGCGACAGATAGAGGTCGCCGGTGAGCGACTCGTCCACCGAGGGAGTGGCGATGGACTGCTGCGACGTGCCGTACCTGTTGAGGCGCGGCTCCTCGGTACCCAGGACCCGCCCATTCCTGCTGATCTCGATCTCGGCGCCGACGACGAATCGATGAGGTTCCTCACGGCTGAAGGCCTCGACGTAGGTGAGGTCATACCCGGCGACGGTGGCCGTTCCCCCAGGGACGAGAACGACCTCGGCCTCGACACTGAGGTTCGCCGAGATTGCGATTCCCAGAGCGAGCAAGGCGATGCCGAAGTGAGAGATCTGGCCGCCCCAGTAGCCCGTGTCGTTCCGCATCACTCGCAGCGCGGCGCGGGGAATCGAGATCTCCCACCCACCGGCGGCCTTCCGAGCCGACGTCCACAGGTTGCGAACGATCGTGCCCATCACGAAGACGGCGAGCAAGGTTCCGATCAAGAGAAAACGGTTGCGGTACCCGAGGACGACAGCCAGGGCGGTGGCAGCCAGCGCCACCTGGAGCGGCATGCGAATGCGCTGCCATACGACAGATCCCTTCGCCGCCCGGTATGGCGTGATTGGGCCCAATCCCATAGCCAGCAAGAGGCCGAAGGACAGCGGGATCGCCATCCGATCGAAGAACGGCCGTCCCACTCCGACCTGATCCCCCGTGACCGCTTCGGTGAACATCGGGTACAACGTCCCGACAGTCACCATGACGGCGAAGACGGTCAAGAGCAGGTTGTTGAACAGGAACACGCCCTCGCGACTCGCCATCGAATCGAGGCGTGGTGACGAGGCGACGAGGTGGATGCGCGCTGCGAACAACCCGAACGAGGCGACCAGCACCAGCATCAGGAACCACAACAGCACCGGGCCGATCGCCGACTGAGTGAAACTGTGAACGGAGACGATCACACCTGACCGCGTGAGGAAGGTCCCGAGGATGGTCAGAGCGAACGTGGCGATGATCAGGACGAAGTTCCATGCCTGGAGCATCCCCCTTCGCTCCTGGACCACCGAAGAATGGAGAAAGGCAGTGGCCGTGAGCCACGGGATGAACGACGCGTTCTCCACCGGGTCCCACGCCCAGTAGCCGCCCCAGCCGAGCACCTCGTAGGACCAGAGGCCGCCCAGAACGATTCCGACGGTGAGGAAGCCCCAGGCGACCAGCGTCCACACCCTGGTCCGTTTCAGCCAGGTAGAGCCGCTCTCACCCCGCAGCAACGCCGACATGGCGAATGCGAACGGAACCACCATGCCCACATATCCCAGGTACAGCATCGGTGGGTGCACCGCCATGAGGATGTGGTTCTGGAGCAGCGGGTTGGGGCCACGGCCCTCTGCCGCGGCGAGGGCACCACTCCACGGGAGATTGGCTGCCTCGAAACAGCCAACTACGGCAGGGTCGATGCAGACCCGGAACGGGTTCGACACCGTCAACATCACACCGAAGAAGAACAGCGACACGATGCCGAGTACGAACAGCGCCCCGAGACCGAGACCATCTGCGTCGCTGCGCTTCGCAGCCTGGCGGTACACGGAATACACGAAGCCGGCGAGGACGAGAGCCCACAGCAGGATGCTCCCCTCGAGAGCAGCCCAGCCGGATGCGATCTTGAACAGGAACGGCGTCGTCGACGCCGAGTTGTTCGCTACGTATTCGATCGAGAAGTCGTCGGTGAGGATCGCAAGTTCGAGGGCGCCCATGGCGACCAGGGCGCCTCCCACGATTCCGAGAACGGGGCCACGAAGACGCTGGAAGCCGCCCGGCTCCGGATTCCGCATCGCCCCGTAACCCTCGACGATGAGCCAGACCGACGAGAGGGTCGCCACGACGATGGCGAGGAAGCCGATGTTCGCCGCCACGGTGCGCTATCCCTCCGACTCGGCCGGAGGTACGTAGGGTTCCTCGCCGTCGGTTGAGCGGTATTCCTCGTCGTGCTTGATGATCAAGGTGTCGGTCTCGAAAACGTCACCGGCCCATGCACCCTCAACCACGACCCCGATGTTGTCGCGAAACAGCTGGGGAGGGGAACCGGTGTGCTCGACGTCGACGGAGACGCCTTCGTCAACAACTGTGAACACCACGCCATTGGTGGTCTCGGTGACCGAACCGACCTCGACGAAACCACCGAGACGGAAGCGGTCACCGTCGGCGTAATCGACTCGCCGCTCGACCGCCTCGGCCGGTGTCAGGTAGTAGACGAGGTTGTCGTTGAGACCACCGAAGACGATGTAGCCGAGGGCCAAGATGACGAGCCCGATGGTGGGAATGAGGAAGGACTTATGTGGCACTGATCAACCCTCCTGCCGCCGTCGCAAGCTGCGTGCCTTGCCCACGAGGTACAGACCGTAGGCCGCCATGAACCCGTACACCGCAACGTAGGCGAAGATCACCCATCCCTCATCCATCGACGGCCGCCCCTCCGAGTCGCGGTTCGGTGATGCCCAGACCGGCCAGCTCGAGGTCGGCGATGGCCTCCTCCGCTTCGAGATCGTCCTCGATCTTGAGAAGTCGGGTGCGATAGGTGGTGAACGCGACGTACACCAGGGTGAACGCGGCCAGGTTGATGAGCAGAGGCCCCACGAAGCCCTCGTCGATCGACGAATCCGGACCGGTGAACGTGAGTCCCTGATGCAGCGTCCGCACGATCGTCACAGAGAAGTAGACGAGCGGGACCTGGACAAACGCGATGATCCCCAGAACGGCGGAGCGCCGAGCGCGTGTCTCCGGGTCGGGAACGCTTCTGCGTAGCGCCAGGTACCCGGTGTAGACGAAGAACATGACCGCCGTCGACATCATGCGGGCGTCACCCCAATCCCAGAACGTTCCCCACACCGGATATCCCCAGATCATCCCGGTGATCAGGGCCAAGCCGGTGAAGAACACTCCCACCTCGGCGGAAGAGGCGGCGATCCGGTCCCACAGCATGTTCTTGCGGATCAGCCACATCACGCCACCGAGAAGCGTCACCCCGAAGGCGAGGAAGGCCAACCAGGCGGAGGGGACGTGAACGAACATGATGCGGGCAAACTCACCCTGGGTCGCCTCGCGTGGCGCGCCCACCGCAGCAGCAAAGCCAACGCCCAACGCGACCAACGCCAGGACGGGCAGAACCAGTCTGGAACGCGTCATGACGACGATTCCTCCAGCGCCTCGGCCGTTGCGACTCCGATGGCTGCCATTGCCAGGTTGGTGGTTATGAGAAGCACGATCCAGGCGAGGATACTCGACCCGTCGCGTAGTGCCTCGAGGACCTGACCAGCGGCGAGCAGCATCGGCATCGCGAGCGGCGCCACCAGCAACGGCGTCAACGTGCTCCGCGTCTTGAGACCCGCAGTCACGGACCCCGCCAGCGTCCCAACCATCGCCAGGCCCGAAGCCAACAACCCTATGACCAGGATCAGCCATGGCCACCCCTCGATGCGCCCGGGGTTGTACAGCAGGATCGTGACCGGGACGAGGACGGCTGAAAACACGAGCATGAGCAGCAGGCTGGTGGCGGCCCGGCCGACGAACTTGGCAGCCGGGTCGGTACCGAGCAGGGCCAGCAACTCGCGCTGTGAAGCATCATCGGTGGCCGTCTGTCGGAAAGCCACGAGCATCCCAAAGAGCAAGGACACGGCCAGATACATACCGGGCCCGATGGTGGCCAGCAGGGGTTTGTCTGTCCCTACCGCCAGCGGGATGAGCATCAGGGCCACAGCCCCGAAGGGGACGGTGATGTAGAGCGCTTCTCCAGCCCTGCCCTCGACGATCAGATCCTTACGGGCGATCTCGCGTGCCTGGTACCAGAAGCCCGGTCGTTTCACTCCGGGGTCCCCTCTCGAACCAGCGTCCCATTGACGAGTTCATATGTCGTGTCGACCAGAGGCAGCATCCTGTCGGGTTCGTGCGACACGAGGACGACACCACCGGCCCTGTTGCGAACATCGGAAACCGCCAACTCGACGAGGGCCTGCGCCGCTTTGTCCAGGCCTGCGTGGGCCTCATCCAGGAGGAGGAGGTCGGGCCGGGTCAGCAGCGTGCGGGCGAACTCGATCCGACGCTGCATGCCGTGGGACGAATGATCGGCGCGACGACCCATCGAACCACCGAGCCCGACGAGCTTCAGGATCTCCTCGACCCGGTCCGTCCCAACCCCTGACATCCGGGCTACGAAGGTGAGGTTCTCCAGCAGGGTCAACTCGCCCCACAAAGCCGAGTGGTGACCGAGGAGTGCAAGACGATGGCGGGTCGCGCGGATCCCATCCGAGCCGACTTCGACGCCGAGCACAGTCGCGTCGCCGACGGTCGGCTTGACGAGCGTGGCCAGAATCCGCAGCAGCGTCGACTTGCCCGACCCGTTCGGCCCGACCAC
>JABDIW010000059.1 GCA_013003515.1 Acidimicrobiia bacterium | reverse complement strand
GTTGCCGACGATCCAGAGGTCGCCGCTGCGTTCGAGACGGCCCAGACCCGATACGCCGCCGAGCGAGATGCGCTGGTCAGCGTCTCCGCCTCCCACCAGCCCGTCGGCGGTGTCGGAGGATCGAGGGGTGGCGTGAAATGCCTCCACGCCCACTACGCCGACCACGCTGCCGGCAACGAGAACCTCATCGGTGCCGACACGGGAGCGCGCATAGAACCACTGGACTGTGCCTCACCGTGCGTGGTCGCCACCACTGAGGGTATTGTCATCCGGAATCCTGAGTGGAGAGAACCAGATCGTGAGGGTGGGCGCCGTTGACATCGGCTCGAACACGGCAAAGCTGCTGATCGCCGACGTCTCGCGCAAGGATCTCGAGCTTCACGTCGAGCCCATCCATCGCGCTTCGGCGATCACCCGGCTCGGTCATGGTGTCGATCGGGCTCGACGGCTCGATGCCGCCACCATGGGACGGGCACTGGCCATCCTTGGCGGATACGGTTCTGCCACTGCCCGGCATGAATGCGACTCGGTCATTGCGGTGGCCACGGCTGCAGTCCGAATGGCATCGAACGGCGCCGAGTTCCTCGATCGGGTCGAGTCCGCCCTCGGGGAGAGACCGGTCTTGCTGAGTGGAGAAGACGAAGCGGCTCTGGCGTTTCGCGGCGCTCGTTCCGGGTTGAACCTCGACCCACCGATCCTGCTGATCGACCCCGGAGGCGGGTCGACCGAGCTGGCCCTCGGCAAGACCGAGCCCGAATACAGGGAGTCTCTGAGCATCGGGTCACGACGGATCACCGAGCGACGCCTGGCTCGCGTTCCCGTCGTCGCCGGTGCTCTGACCGCAGCCCGTGCCGATGTAGCCGATGTCCTCGACGACACCGTCTTGCCAGAGCGGCCCTCCACCGTGATCGGCATTGGAGGCACGGTGACGACTCTTGCTGCTCTCGCCCTGGGGAGCTCGACGCCGGAACACGGGACCCTGTTGCCGATCGAGACGGTGACGTCGACGATCGGCCTGCTCGCCACCATGCGGACCGAGGAGATCGCCCAGCTCACCGGTGTGCCCGCAGGACGCGCCGATGTGCTGTTGGGCGGTGCCGTGATCGTCGAGCAGACTCTGGTCCACGCCGAGGCCACCGAGCTGGTGGTCTCCACCGGTGGACTCATCGACGGCCTCGCCCTCGAAGCCGCCGAGAGGGTCTAGTCGTCGGCTGCCTTGGCCGCCGCGATCACCTTGTCGGCCAGATGGCTCGGCAGTTCCTCGTAGTGGTCGTGGGTCGACGTGAAGCGTCCTGCCCCCTGGGTCATGGAACGCAGGTCGATGGCGTAGCGCATGATCTCGGACGTCGGGACGAGGGCGTTGATCTTCTGCCAGCCGCCGGTCTCGGCTTCGGTGCCTTGGACGCGACCCCGGCGTGACGACAGGTCTCCCATGATGTCTCCCTGGAACTCGGGCGGCACTCGCACCTCGATCTTCGAGATCGGCTCGAGCACGATCGGGCCCGCTTGCTCCATGGCGGCACGGAAGCCGAGCCTGCCTGCCATCTTGAAGGCCATCTCCGATGAGTCGACCGAGTGGTACTTGCCGTCGTAGACGGTCACCTGGACGTCGACGACGGGGAAGCCGTGCATCCCGCCGTCCCGCATCGTCTCGGCGACCCCCTTCTCGACGGCCGGGATGAACTGGCGAGGGATCGATCCACCCTTGATCTCGTTGACGAACGCAAACCCGTCACCGCGGGACAGAGGAGCCAGCCGGAGGTAGCACACGCCGAACTGCCCATGCCCGCCGCTCTGTTTCTTGTGTTTGCCCTCGGCTTCGGCACTGCGGGTCACGGTCTCGCGATACGGCACGCGGACCTCCTCGGTGTCGACCTCGACGCCGAACTTCCGCGTCAGCTTCTCGAGGGCGATGGAGAGGTGGGCTTCGCCCATACCCCGCAGCAGGGTTTGGTGAGTCTCGTCGTTGCGCTCGACCAGCAGTGCCGGGTCCTCCTCGAGGAGCCGATGAAGCCCGTTTGCGAGCTTGTCCTCCTCGCCCTGGGTACGGGGCTTGATGGCGAAGGAGAGGACCGGTTCGGGACGTGTCGCGGACGGCACGATGACCGGCTTGTTCTTGGGCGTCAACGTGTCTCCGGTCCCGGTGCCGTTGAGCTTGGCGACGCCACCGATGTCACCGGCAGACAGCTTGGGCACCTCGAAGTGCTCGCTGCCGCGGATCACGAAGAGGCCGTGGAGACGTTCGTCGGTCCCCGATCGGCTGTTGACGAGGTGGTCGTCGTTGCTGATGGCCCCGGTGATCACACGGAACATCGAGATGTACCCGACATAGGGGTCGGCGACGGTCTTGAAGACGTAGGCGAGCGGGTCGCCGCCGGCATCGACCGGGATCTCGACCAGGTCGCCGCCGGCCTCCACCGAGACGGGCCCTGCAGCGCCGGGTGCCGGTCCGAGCTCACAGATGAGGTCGGCAAGGTGGTCGATCCCGATGGGGATCGAAGATGCGCCCTCGGCGACTGGCACGAACACGCCCTCGATCATCTCGTGGGTCATTGCCTCCTCGAGGCGCTCCACCGTCGGGACTTCGCCTTCGAGGTACTTCTCGAGCAGCTCGTCGTCGTGCTCGACAACGGACTCCACCAGTTCGTCGTGCTGGCGGTGCTCTTCTTCCTCGATCTCGGGGGGAACGTCGGTGATCTCGGCCTTGCCCGAGTCATACAGGTAGGCCTTGTCGGTGATGAGGTCGGCCACCCCGTGGAACTCGGCCTGCTCTCCGACCGGGATCTCGATGGGGACGACGTGGTCGCCGAACTGGGACCGGAGCTGGGTGATGGTCTTGGCGAACGAGGCGTGCTCTTTGTCCATCTTGTTGACGAAGAACATGCGGGGCAGTCCGGCCGCCTCGGCCAATCTCCAGTGAGTGAGGGTGTCCACCTGAATGCCCTCGACTGCGCTGACGACGATGATGGCCAGGTCGGCGACGCTGATGGCCTCGTGCACATCCCCGATGAAGTCCGGGTACCCGGGTGTGTCGATCATGTTGATCTTGTGACCGTTCCACTCGATGGGAACCACCGACAGTGACAGCGAAGCGCCACGTTTGTGCTCTTCGGGGTCGAAGTCAGAGACCGTGTTCTTCTCCTCGACGGTGCCGAGGCGGTTGGTGATACCGGCACGGAACGCGAGGGCCTCGACCAGGCTGGTCTTGCCGGCGCCACTGTGACCCAAGAGCACGACGTTGCGGATCTTGTCGGTCGGATAGCTGTTCACCGGTACGGCCTCCTCTGATCGAGCGAAGCCTGCAGCTTACCGAGCGTGGCGGCAGCGCTGTCGGGAGACTCGGACGTCGATCGTGCCTCGTGCCCGGTCTCGATGTGGTTCACTGAGGACCCTGCCCGGGTGGCGAAACCGGTAGACGCGGCGGACTTAAAATCCGCTGCCCCTTTTGGGGCGTGGGGGTTCGATTCCCTCCCCGGGCACCGTGTG
>JABDIW010000213.1 GCA_013003515.1 Acidimicrobiia bacterium | reverse complement strand
TTCGGGGTGCGGCATGAGGCCGGCGACGTTGCCGCGGGCAACTCCGGCGATCGAGTTCGTCGATCCGTTGGGGTTCGCCTCGTCAGTGACCTTTCCCTCCGGGTCGCAGTAGCGAAGGGCAACGCCTTCGTCGTTCTCGAGAGCAGTGAGGCCATCGGGCTCGGCGATGTAGTTCCCTTCGTACGAGTTGAGGGGAATGCGCAGGACATCACCGATGGACGCGGCGCGCGTCAACACGGAGTCGGTGGACTCCACGCGGATGTGGATGGGACGGCAGATGAAGCGAAGGCCGCGGTTGGCCACGAGCGCACCCGGGAGCATGCCCGCCTCGCAGAGGATCTGGAAGCCGTTGCAGATGCCAAGGATCGGGGCACCGGCTTCAGCCATTCCGGCGACGGCATCCATGATGGGAGAGAACCGGGCGATGGCGCCGGTTCGCAGATAGTCGCCGTGCGCAAACCCACCGGGGAGGATCACTCCGTCCGCTCCGGTGAGATCGGTGTCGCGATGCCATACGAGGTCGGCATCGGCGCCGAGCAGCCTCATGGCGTGCACCGCATCGTGTTCGCAATTCGTCCCGGGGAAGACGACGACGGCGACCCTCATCGCCTCTCCTCAGTCGAGCACATGGATGGAGTAGTCCTCCATCACGGGGTTGGCGAGGAGCTTGGCGCACATCGCCTCGACCTGTGAGATGACATCGGCCTCGTCGGTTCCGGTGACGTCGAGGTAGATGGAGCGACCGAAGTGGACGTCGTCGACGGAGAAGCCAAGCTCGCTCAACGCCCTGTGTGTGGTCATCCCCTCGGGATCCGAGAGTCCCTCGCGCCGGGTGATGTCCACACGAACCTTCACGGCCGGGTTCCCTTGGTGTAATCGTCGAAGGAGGTACCGGTGAGCGTCTCGAAGGCATGCACATATCGGGAGCGGGTGGCGTCGATGACCTCCTGAGGGAGGTCGGGGGCCGGCGGCGTCTTGTCCCAGTCCTGGGCATCGAGCCAATCCCGCACCGGCTGCTTGTCGTACGACGGCATGGTGCGCCCGGGCCCCCAGGAGTCGGCGGGCCAGTACCGGCTGGAGTCGGGGGTGAGCACCTCGTCGATGAGGATGATGTCGTCGCCAACGCGGCCGAACTCGAACTTGGTGTCGGCGAGGATGATCCCGCGGTCCGCGGCGTAGTCGGCGGCACGCAGATAGATGTCCATGCTTCTCGTTCGCAGCTCCTCGTAGAGCGCATCGCCTACGAAGTCTCGTGCCTCGGCCTCTGTCAGGTTCTCGTCGTGCCCGGACTCGGCCTTGGTGGCCGGGGTGAAGATGGGTTCCTCGAGCCGTGACGCCATCTCGAGGCCGGGAGGAAGGTGCTCGGTGGTGGGGCCTCCGCCCGCTGCGTACTCCTTGTGCGACGAGCCGTAGAGATAGCCACGAACGACGCACTCCATGGGGATCACGTCGGCGCGGTGGACGACCATCGCCCTGCCTGCCAACTCGCCACGTTCCGCGCCGTCGATGCCTGGAACGTCGGTGAGGTCAGCCGTGATCAGGTGGTTCGGAGTGTCGAGGAGATCGAACCAATGCAGGGAGACGCCGGTGAGAACCTTGCCCTTGTCGGGGATGGGGTTGGGGAGGATGACGTCGAACGCAGAGATGCGGTCAGTGGCGACAAACAGCAGTTTGGCGTCGTCGATGGCATAGATC
>JABDIW010000499.1 GCA_013003515.1 Acidimicrobiia bacterium | reverse complement strand
GCCTTGTCCCGAGCTTCCTCGCGCGGAGGGCCCACAAGGTCATTGTCGCCGTCGTCGGACTCGTCCTCATCAATGGTCGGCTCCATCGTGGCCGCCGACGCCGAGGCCTCAGGGCCCGAGGGAGATTCGTCGCCGTCATCGGGCTGCGGCACGGGAGTTGTCGTGAGCCTGGTCATTTGAGCGAGCACGAACGGCGACAACGGCGGTTCGGTCTCGAGAGCTCGCTTCATCCCATCGGTGAGCGATGAAGGCTCAGGAACTGGTCCATGCCCGGCGCCGAGGGCCTGGAGGCGACGATCCTCCCAGGGGCGACGGCCCACCAGGTGAGCGGGCGGCAGCGTGCCGTGCAGCAGCAACGCTGAACCGGGCGGCACCTGTCGCAGCAGGTCGGGCGGCAACAGCCGAACCCGAGTCGTCGACAACGCCACCGAGCGGCGGTCGGCGCTCCAGCCCACGTCGCTGGAGGTCGACTGTTGCGGGACTTCCTCGTCGCCTCCCAGGTGGCTGGCATAGTCGAGAGTCTCCCGATCGGACAGCCCGGAGAAGAAGATCTTCGACCCGTGATTGGTGAGCAGCGAGTCGGTCTGAGCCTGGTAGATCGCCCGCATCTGCGCCAGGGACTGCCAGACGGTCACCAACTGAATCCCGATGCCCGAACAGGTCGAGGCAACGTCGGGGAGCCAACGCAGCGGAGTGTTGCCCGCCTCGTCGATCACGGCCAGTGTCGGCGGCACCGGCTCGCCAGCTCGTTTGGAGATTTCGTACGCCTGGTCACGCAGCATCGCTCCCAGGAGCCCGCCGAACAGGACGGCGAATCGCTCCACTGACTTCAGTGGCTGCACGAGGTAGAGGGTGTTGTTTCCGCCGAGCAGCATCCGCAAGTCCATGGCCCTGCGGGTCATTGTCAACATGCCGGTGTCGATCTCGGTCGCTGACGCCGCAGCGACGAAAGGGTCCTCCCAAGCGGTGATGACGGTTTGTGCGGTCGAGAAGACATCGGAGCGGGTTCGCCCGTCGAGCATCCAAAACCCTGCG
>JABDIW010000497.1 GCA_013003515.1 Acidimicrobiia bacterium | reverse complement strand
GCTGTATCCCTACGACGCGTTCGACGAGACAGACGTCACCACGCTGATTGGCGACACGAGCGACATCAACCAGGATCTCCAGGTCGAGCTCCAGGATCGCGCCAGTGACGCCGGCGTCGAGATCATGGAGACCCGCATCACCGACCTTGCGTATGCCCCGGAGATCGCCGAGTCGATGCTGCGCCGCCAGCAGGCGTCGGCCATCGTGGCTGCGCGCAAGAAGATCGTTGAGGGCGCCGTGCTCATGGTGCGTGACGCCGTCCAGGGTCTCGAGGAGGGAAACGGGGCTCACGAGTCCATCTCCCTCGACGAGGACCGGAAGGCGACGTTCGCCGCGAATCTCATGACGGTGATCGCCAGTGATCAACCGACGAGTCCGGTGGTGAACGTAGGAACGCTCAGCCGATAGGTGGCAGGCCGATGGGGCGCGACCGCAAGCAGTATCTGCTCCGCATCCCGCAGGAGCTGTACGACGCCTACGAGGCATGGGCAGCGGACGAGTTTCGCTCGGTCAATGCTCAGATCGAGGCGGTGCTGGTAGACGCCGCCCGCCGGGCCCGTCGCTTGAAGAAGTCGCGACCCGAATCAGACTCGTAGGCGAGGACGCCTTCAGGTTCGTGGCAGCCGCCATACTCCCGGCATGATTCGGTTCGGTTACTCGGGGCTCCCCCCAGACGGCGTCGACGATGCCGAGTTCCTCGACGGTCTGGTCGAGCAGGGCCACGGCGCCTACGAGCTGGCGTTCGTCAAGGACTTCCCGTGGAACGAGAAACGGTGCGCCGCTTTCGGGAAGGCGGCGGCCGACCGTGGAGTCGCTCTGTCCGTGCACGCTCCGTACTTCGCCATCCTCACCGTGGAGGACGAGGACAAGCGCAAGCAGTGCCTGGCAGCCCTCGAGCACACCATGAAGTTGGGCCGGGCGCTGGGTGCTCACACCATCGTCGCCCACACCGGTCACGTGGGTGAGCGGACGGGGGATCAGCTCCACGAGCTGGTGGCCGAGGGCCTCACCCGGATCGAACCCAAGGTGTCGGCCCTCGGCGTTGCCCTGGGGCTCGAAACGTCGGGCACCGAGCGGGCGTTCGGTTCCCTCGGCGACATCGCCCTCATCGCCAACCGGTTCTCGTTCGTCAGGCCGGTCATCGATTGGGCCCACGTCCACGCCAAGTCCGGAGGAGCCCTGGTGGACAAGGACGCCTTCCGGGCCGTCATCGACTTCCTGCGAGCGCAATTCCCCGGCTGGGCCATCGACCCGCTGCACACGCAGTTCACCGACAACGAATTCGGAGCCCACGGCGAGATCCGCCACATTCCCTACGGCACGGGGTCGATCAAGGCCGGCCCGCTCGCCGAGGCGGCCACCGAAGCGGGTCTCAGGATGATCGTCATCTCCGAGGCCAAGGACGCCGAGTCCCACGCCGGGATCTTCGAGGACCTGAGGACAGGTGAGGCGACAGCCCGACCGGAAACCACCGGAGAGGGCACGTCGATCGCCTCGGGCGTTGTCGACTTCCCCGAAGACGTGCTCGTCGATGGCTCCTCCATGGTCATCGGGTTCGACCGGGCTCTGAAGGTGTCGAACACCGACAAGGTGCTGTTCCCGGGTGCCGGGATCACCAAAGGTGACCTCATCACCTATTACCGGGCGATGGCGCCCCTGTTGTTGCCGCACCTCGAAGCCCGGGCGCTGTCGATGTCCCGCCTGCCTGACGGCATCGACGGGCACATGTTCTACGAGAAGCAGACGCCCAAGCACGCACCGGAGTGGATCGTGCGAGCCCCCATTCACTCCCAGCACCGGGGCGAGCCCATCGAGTTCGTGACGGCACCCCATGTCGAGTCGCTCATGTGGCTGGCCAACATGGCGTGCATCGAGGTGCACCCGTGGCTCTCGCGGGTTCAGCAGCCCGACCGGCCCGACTTCGCCATCTTCGACCTCGACCCGATGGAGGGCGTCACCTGGGACCAGGTGGTGTACGTCGCCAGGCTGGTCAACATCGCCCTCGAGCGACTGGGGCTTGCGGCCTACCTCAAGACGACGGGCTCGACCGGTCTTCACATCTACGTGCCGCTCGATCCCGTCCACTCGTACCGTCGAGTTCGCACATTCGTCGAGCGGATCGGGCAGATGATCTCCGCCGCCGACCCGGACACCGTGACCATGGAGTGGGACATCCCGAAAAGGGGGAGCCGGGTGTTCATCGACTCCAACCAGAACGTCGGTGGCAAGACCATCGCCTCGGTGTATTCGGTACGGCCTCGACCCGGCGCTCCGGTGTCGGTGCCCATCACCTGGGATGAGCTCGACACGGTCACCAACGACACCTTCACGATGGCCACCGTATGGGAACGGGTCCGGCAATACGGGGATCTGTTTGCCCCGGTCCTACGGGGTGGTCAGCGGCTCGACGGCGCCGAACGCGGGCTCGGGCTCGACCCCGGAGAGGGATAGTTGCTTCCAGAAACTTCATCCACAGGCTTCTCCCCGGGTGTATTCTGGGGCTTGCCGAGTTCTCGTGCGGCGCGATGCGGGGTAGAAACCTGGGGGCGTATCGTCGTCGGAGCAGAACGGTTCGGTCGTCGTGGGAGCCGCTGGCTTCCGTTGATTAGGGGGGACGGCCGGGCCGTTCTGCCGCGACGAAGCCGCCTTACTCGGTAGCCACAGGCATCCCTGTAGCCGACCAATCGCTCCAGCTCCCCGGGTACAGCACTGCGCCTTCCACTCCCGCCAGCTCCATCGCCAGGATGTCGAGACAGGCGGTGACTCCGCTGCCGCAGTACACCACCGGTGCCTCCAGCCCGGCGAAGCGTTCCGCCAGCACCTCGGGGTCGAGCATCGTGGTGTCTTCGGCGAGGTTGTCCTCGTAGGGCCGGTTGATGGCGGTCGGGATGTGACCGGCAATGGGATCGATCGGTTCCTCGTCACCCCGATAGCGCTCCGGGCTCCGAGCGTCGACGAGATCGACCGAGCCGGTCTCGCCAGCCAAACGGTCGCGGTCGATCGTCGCCATGCCCGGATGTTCGCTCGGCGGCAGCGTCGCCTGTGACCACCACGGCACGACGTCGGTCATCGG
>JABDIW010000444.1 GCA_013003515.1 Acidimicrobiia bacterium | reverse complement strand
TCTGTCCCCCGCGCCAACTCTCGCGCGTCGTGCGTCGGGGCGTTGTCGAGGCACCCCCTCCCCGACCCTTGTATGTCTGTATCGCGTTTCGATCATCGCTCGGCGGCTAAGCCGAGACGAGAAGGGGCACACCCCTCACCAACAGGGGTGTGCCCGTCGGCTGCGAGTTCGTCCCGACCCGAGCGCTTTGACGCCGTGGGAGAGCTTGAACCGCCGCCGGCTCTCGTGATCGATCCCGAACAGTCGCTCGAGCGCCCCCTTGCGGGGAAGCTCACATTGCAAGGAAGGGACCTCCACGATGCAGACATCTTATCGGCAGCAGATCTTCGCAGGCATTGACGTCAGCAAGCATCATCTCGATCTGGCCACCACCCAGGCTGGCGAGACCGGTTCCAAGGCGCCTCATCGCGTCACCAACACGCCGGATGGATACCAGGCCATCATCAAGGTCCTTGACGGCCCTTGCATCGAACGGATCGTGGTCGAGGCGACCGGCGGTTATGAGCAACGCCTCGTCCGTGCCCTCCAGGCCGCCGGTCTGCCGATCGCGGTCGTCAACCCCAAACGCGTGCGGGACTACGCCAAGGCGCTTGGCCACCTGGCCAAGACCGATGCCATCGATGCCGCCGTCATCGCTCGATACGCCCTTGATATCAAGCCCGAACCGGCACCCCGGCTCGATGAGCGGCAGCGATTGCGAGCGTCACTCACCACTCGCCGACGCCAGCTCATCGGACTCCGAACAGCGGAGTCCTGTCGACTCGAGCACGCGACCGACGACATCGTCCGTCAGAGCATCGAGCAGGTGCTGGACATGCTCCACCGGCAGATCCGAGCCATCGACGAGCACATCAATCGACTCATCGAAGAGGACGAACAGACGCGGCTGATCGATCGAACACTCCGCACCGTCGCGGGTGTCGGGCCGGTCACCAGCCGTACCCTCATCAGCGAACTGCCCGAGCTCGGCCACATCAACCGGCAGTCGATCTCAGCCCTGGTCGGTGTGGCTCCGTTCAACTGTGACTCCGGCATGTTCCGCGGACGTCGCATGATCCGCGGTGGCCGCGCCGCCGTTCGCTCGGCCCTCTACATGGCCACCCTTACCGCAACCCGCTCAAACCACG
>JABDIW010000419.1 GCA_013003515.1 Acidimicrobiia bacterium | reverse complement strand
GACCCCGAGAAGCACCAACAGAGCCGTCGTCCACCACGGGGCTTCCATCACCAGCGCCGGGCCGAGAGCGAAGAACGGGATCAGCTTGGTGAGCACGGCTCCCGAGGCGTGCATCCATGCACGCTGTTTCGCCGGCGTCCGCAGATACGTGGCGTAATCCACCTTGACCCCGGGTTGGGGACGACGCAGCGAGCCGACGAACCAACTGGTGAATCGCATCCCGAAGAGGCGTCCCACCACCATGTGGGCCAGGCCATGGGTCGTCACCAGCGTGATCGCGGTGCCGACGAGCAAGACGAGGCCGTTGGCCGGCTGGTCGAGCGAGTAGGCCCACAAGATCAGGCCAAACCCGACGATCGTCCAGACCACTGCCAGCAGAGTGCCGATTCCTGAGGGAACCGAGAAGAACGCCCACTTCTCGAATGCCGTGCGATCGATCGTGGCAAACCGACCACCGAACTCCTCGACCAGAGCGGGGTCCCGTTTGGCGGCGCCAACCGCCTTCCAGAAGCCGGAGGGACCGAGTTTGGTCTCCCCTTTCTCGAGGGCCTTCTCGGCCTCGTCCAACACGGCTGCGACCTGATCTCGATCCACGAGCACCTCCTGTTGACCTCACCCTACGACCCTCCTGCCCACGCTGATCTAACGTCGCCACATGCAGATCGGCATCCAGCTCCCCGAGATCGAACGCGTCGTCGCCTGGCCGGAGTACCGGCAGATGGCGGTCCTTGCCGAGGAGGCCGGGTTCGCGTCGCTGTGGGTGGGCGATCACCTGCTGTACGACAAGCCCGACGGTCCCAAGGGCCCGTGGGAGTGCTGGTCACTGCTCGCCGCGCTCGCCGCGGTCACCGACCGCGTGCTCCTCGGCCCTCTCGTCACTCCGACCGGATTCCGCAACCCGGCACTTCTCGCCAAGATGGCGGGCACCGTCGACGAGATCTCAGATGGCCGGCTCATCCTCGGGCTCGGTTCGGGGTGGAACCGCCGCGAGTACGACGCCTTTGGCTTCCCGTACGACAAGCGGGTGAGCCGGTTCGAGGAGGCATACGAGATCATCGTGTCGCTGATTCGCACCGGGCGCTCCGATTTCGACGGTACCTATCACCGCAATGCCGACAACGCATTGATCCCGGTGCCGCGACCCGACCTGCCGATCATGATCGGATCCACCGGGCCCAGGATGCTGTCGATAGGCGCTCCCCACATGGACTGGTGGAACGAGTGGTGGAACCGATTCGGCAACACGGTCGAGGGGCTGCGGCCCTTCGCACAGCGAGTCGACGACGCCGTCATCGCCGCCGGCCGTGACCCCGCTGAGATCACGAAATCGGTCGCCCTCCATGTCGCTCTGCCTGGCGGAGGTGGACGCCTGATGGGAGCCAAGGTGGACTCGCCGCCGATCACCGGCACCACCGACGAGATGGCGGAGACGATCGCGGGATTCGCCGAGCTGGTCGACCATGTCCAACTCGTGGTGGACCCGATCACGATCGAGTCGATCGAGACGCTGGCTCCCGTCGTCGCCGCGATCCACGCTCGGTAGCCTCGCAACCATGATCGAGTACGCACCCTCCACGGCGCTCGTCGTCGTCGACGTGCAGAACGACTTCGCCCATCCCGATGGCTCGCTGTATGTGTCCGGAGGAGAAGACGCGGTGGGCTTCATCAACGAGCAGATCGCCGCAGCCGCCGATGCCGGCGCCACCGTCGTCTACACGCAGGATTGGCACCCCGAATCCACGCCGCACTTCGCCAAGGACGGTGGGATCTGGCCGGTGCACTGTGTGGCCGACTCCTGGGGAGCGGCGTTCCACGACCATCTCGACGTCATCGATGGCCCCGTCATCCACAAAGGCAGTGGCGGTGAGGACGGCTACTCCGCGTTCACAGTTCGCGACCCGGTGACAGCTGAGGAGACGCCCACGGGCCTGGCCGAGGAACTCCGGGCGCGTGGCATCGAGGGCGTCGTGGTCCTCGGACTAGCCACCGACTATTGCATCAAGGAGACCGCGCTCGACGGCGTCAGGCTGGGATTCGCCACAACCGTCCTCGCCGACGGGATCCGGGCCGTGAACCTGGCTCCCGGTGATGGGGCCCGAGCTGTCGCTCTGATGGCGAGCTCCGGCATCACTGTCTTCTGAGGGCACCTAGGCCTGGGCTTCGGCAACCATGCGGCGGCGGAGTGCGTCCATCTCGCCGGTGAGAGACATGTGATACAGGTGCGGGTTGATCAACCTCCGCACGCCAGGATCGAGCCGCTCGAGGTCAGCCCTCCTCCGGGCCCGCATCTCCTCGATGCCATCGTTCACGAGGCGCCCCTGTTCGTTCCACACGTCGACGAGCAGCTCTTCCACGGCCGACATGTCGTCACGAGCCAGGGCACGGCTCACCCCGTCGCGGTTGGGGTGATGAAGCTCGAGGGACTCGACGGTGGTCAGGTCTTCGGCGGCCAGCGCCACGGCGTCTGCCGTCGCCAGCCCGCGATCGTCGTAGATCCGCCACAACCGCTTGGCCCCAGGGATAGGCACCTTCAACGGGTTCTCCGACACCTTGATCGCCGGCACCCACTCGGAGTCCGGCTTCACCGCGGTCAGCTTGTAGACACCGTCGAGCGACGGGTCTCCTTCGCTCGTCACCAGACGGGTACCGACCCCGTATGACAGGCGGCCGAGAAGCGCAGCAGGGTCGACACCGTAGGACGGCGCCTCGTCCTCGATCTGTCTGAGGATCTGCCAGATCGCCAGCTCGTCCAAGTTGGATGACAGGACGATGCCGGGCTCCGGGAAGCCGGCGTCGTTGA
>JABDIW010000406.1 GCA_013003515.1 Acidimicrobiia bacterium | reverse complement strand
ACCGTTCCGGCTCTTCCGTGATAGGCGATCGGCATGTGGAGCCAGTTGGGCAGCAGTGGCGGGTCGTCGGGACGGAACATCCTTCCAACGTTCTCGGCGTGCTGACGCGACGAGTAGAAGTCCACGTAGTCGGCCACGTCGAACGGAAGGTGCATCGTTGCGTCGTCCTGCGGGATGAGGTCTCCAGGATCGGCGGCGATGGAGCCCACTGCTGCGTGGAGGTCCTCCCACGTTGCGCGGTCCCGGCTGAGCACAGGAGTGAGCGAATCACCGAGGGCCAGAGCGCGTACTCCGGAGGGCAGCCGATCGGATGCGGCAGCGAGGTCCAGGATCGAAGAGCCGATGGCGACGCCGAGACGGGGCACGGGCTCATCAGAGGTAGAGAACACCCCGTAGGGCAACGTTTCGACCCCGAAATCCTGGGTCATCGCTTCAGCTACGTCCGGTCAGCTTCCAGAGCGCAGGCAGCGCCATCCCTGCCACCACGATCTTGGCGAGGTCTCCGAGGACGAACGGAACCATGCCCTTGGTGAGTGCATCGGCAAGATCGGTGCCGAGCACGTGCATCAACCAGGTGACGCCCATTCCGTAGATGACGACGGTTCCGAAGAGGATCGCCGGAACCGCGCCCCACACGGTGCGGTCCTGGCCTCTCTCGGCCAGGAAACCGGTGACGGCAGCGGCGACGATGAACCCGACGAGATAGCCGCCGGTGGCGCCGGTTGCGTAGGTCCAGCCGCCGTTGAGATCCTGGAACACTGGAACGCCGACGAGACCCACGGCGACATACAGGGCTTGAGCGGCAGCGCCCGCTCGCCAGCCGAGTGCGGCGCCGCCGACGAGCACGACCAGCGTCTGGGCGGTGATCGGGACCGGCGTGAAGGGCAGCGGGATCCGAATCTGGGCTGCAACGAACGTCAGCACGGCAACCGCCACCACGAGGGTGGCCGTCGAGACCCTGGTGCGTGCCGACCAGCGGTCGGCGAGGACAACTGCCTGCATCGATTTCTCCCTTCGCCACCGTCACCCTAGAGGTGGTCTCATTGCCGATTCAGGAGTGGTCAGTGTTTGGAGAGGATGTGGTGAATGGTCGACCACGCCCGGGTCGTTGCACGTTGCCCGGTTGCCTTCTCGAGGATTCCGCCAGGAGCTGCCGACTCTCCATCGACGACCTGGCTGGCGCTGAACACTTCCCGGCCGCTGACATGGAACACCGCCACACGGTCGTGACGGGCCAGATGAGGAAGTGACCAATCGCTGAGATCGGGCGTCTCGTGGAAGAACGTGACGTGACGACCGTCGACCACTTCGAACGGGGCCAGGGCGAAGATCGCCTCGCCGTCGATGGAGGCCAGTTCGTCGAGAGTCCGCACGAAGCTCTCGATGGGCCTGCCCACCACCTCGGTCATACGGTGGTCGGTCTCTTCGAGGAAGGGGATCATCGCCCCCGGGTCGAGATCGAACGACACGTTGCCTGTCGCCCGATGCGAAACCGGGTTTCCTGCTCCCGCTCTCGAGAAGATGTCGAGGACGACCTCCTGGTGAAGGCCCTCTCTCCCGATCATCACCGCCCTGATGAATGCAACGTGCCGCACCTGTTGGAGCGTACGACGCTTCGGTAGGTTGAGGGCATGGCGATCCTGTCGGTCCCGTACTTCATGGGTGAGGCGATGCCGGGCTTCGCCGTTCCCCAGCCGAACCACGTGCTGACACCCGAGCTCCCCGATGCGTCGCCTACCGAGCGGATGGCGGTCCTGTATGGCTCCGTCGCCGAATGGGTGGAGGAGCACGAGCGCCCGGTGGTCTATTCGGGCGACTGCGTCGTCATCATCGGCGTTATCGCCGGTCTCCAGGCGGGCGGCATTCATCCGACGCTCGTCTTCTTCGACGCCCACGGTGACTTCCACACGTGGGACACCTCGCAGTCCGGGTTCATCGGTGGCATGCCGCTGGCGATGGCAACCGGGAGAGGCGAGCAGACGGTGGTCATCGGCGCCGGTCTGAGCCCCCTCGGTGACTCATCGGTGGTCCTCGTCGATGCCAGAGACCTCGATCGGGGCGAAGACGTAGCGGTGGCGGCATCAGGCATCACCATGTGTTCGGTGGCGGAGGTTGCCGGCGCCGTCGACGACAGGACGCCCCTGTATGTGCATGT
>JABDIW010000405.1 GCA_013003515.1 Acidimicrobiia bacterium | reverse complement strand
CAGCACCAGCACGGTCAGGGCGATCGGAACCAGCGAAACGAGCGTCTCCCGGACCCGGCGGTAGGCGGCGAACAACATGACGGTCACCAGGGCGAACGCCACTGCGACCGACACCACTTGGGCCCGCAGGACGAGCCGGGCGATCTCGTCCCATACCACCGGCATGCCCGTCAGTACGTTGATGCGATCATCTTGCTCGACGACATCGAGCCAACCCTGGAGATCGTCGGAGTCGAACTCGCCCGGGAAGAGCACGAACCGGAGGCCGTCGTCGCTGACGAGGTCACCCAGGGGCAGGGTCACCTGTTCGGACAGTACGCCCGGCACCAGTTCGGGAGAGCTTTCAGCCAGGTCGGCGACCGAGAACACACGCCGCACGCCCGGCTGGGCCTCGAGGACGTCGGCTGCCTCCCGGACTTCGGCCAAACCCGTCGGGCCGGTCGCCCGGTCATAGGCGAACTCGCCGGCCAGCGGAGTGGCGCCGCCGAAGAGCTCTTCGGTCTTCTCGAACGCAAGCCGGACCGGGTCGTCGTCTTTGAAGAAGAAGAGCTGGTCGCTGTTCACGTCGAGTCGAGGGATGAAGATCCCGGCGAACACGATCAGCCCGACGCCGAGGACGAGGGCCGGGACGCGGGTCCGGACCACGCGCTTGAGCCCAGTGGTGACCCGGGGGCCGAGCAGGGCGTTGTGGTGACTGGGCTCGATGGTGAGACGGCTGATGAGGGCAGGGAGTGAGAAGAACGAGATGAACCCGGCGAACGTGATGCCGATCGCTGCGAACAGGCCGAGTTGTTGGATCGGTTGCACATCGGTGGCCAACAGCGACAGGAACCCGGCGGCGGTCGAGATGGTGGTGAGGATCATCGGCACCCCGACGTGAGAAAGGGCCGAGCTGACCCGGGCCACCGGGTCGGCGTTCCCGTCGGCTTCTTCCTGGAAGTGGGTCACGAAGTGAAGCCCGTCGGCCGAGCCCATGACGATCACGAAGATTGGGACTATGACGGTGACGATGTCGACCTGACGGCCCAGCCCGAAAATGAGCCCGAACGTCCACAGCGATCCCAGCACCGCTGGGAAGATGGCGAGCACACTGAGCCGCCGGTCGCCGATGGTGGCATAGAAGGTGCCGACCAGCAGCACGATCACCATGGGCGGTATGAACAACAGCACGAAGGACAGGACGTCGAGCACGGTGGCGAATACCACCGGGTTGCCCGACAGCGTGACCTCGATTCCCTCAGGAGGTGTGAGGGGTGCGAGCGCCTGGGCCACAGACAGCCCGTCGTCGGTTGGGGTTACGAGCACGAGGGTATTGGTGGCGCTTTCATCAAGCAGCAGATCGGACAGCGGATTCTGAGCCAACAGCGCCCCGATGGCGCCCGCGGGGAGGGAGGCAATCATCGTCGAGGTAACGGTCTCACCGGTCAGCGGATTCAGGTCGGGTACGAGGGACGCGACCTGAGCAACACCCTCAGTGCCTGTCAACAGATCGCGCAACTCGACGAGGGCAGCGGCCGTCTGGGGATCGCGGAAGGTGCCTTCGGTGGCGGTAGCCACCACGTTGATGGGGTCGGTTGTGGCGTACTCGGCTTGTAGAGCCTTGAACGCCTCGCCCTGCTCGTTTCCTTCCAGCACGACAGCGGCGATGTCGCCGTTGAAGTCCATCCGGAAGAGCAT
>JABDIW010000399.1 GCA_013003515.1 Acidimicrobiia bacterium | reverse complement strand
AGCGGCATCGTCGATCCGCCACGACACATCGGCGAGCAGCCCGCCGGAGTCGGAGACGGAGACATCGAACCCCTCGCCGTCGAGCCAGCTGGTGACAGATCGGGTGATGTGACGACCGTTGAAGTAGGCGATCTCGTCGCGAGAACCCGGACCGGGCCACGTCTCGACGAGGTTCTCTCGACAGAACGGATGGCAGCCCGCCAGATGCCCCGGCGTCGACAGCAGAGCCCACACCGCACCTCGGGGTGCCGCGATGCTCTGGGTGACCTCGACGGGTGCTGATCGACTCACTCCCACCACCGTACAGCCGGCCAACACGCAGGTTGCATGCTGTCCACACCCGGCCCGGCAGCCGCCGGCCCGTCATCGGGGAGGCGGGGCCGGACGATCGCGGAGAAAGGGGCATCATGACCGTGAGCACTCACCTGAGCCGGGTCAGCCTCTTCGATGAGCCGTCGCAGCTGGGCATCGGGGAGCCCTTCGATGTAGCCCACGGGTGGGACCTCGATACGACCAACGGGCCGGCCGAGCTCTTCACGTTCCGTCTCGAAGTGGAGGGACGCGACGTCGGAGACGGCGACCTGCTCGAGACGACCGACGACGGCCTCGTCCATCGACTGTTTCACTTCAAGTTCACCGGGTGGCCTCGTGGTGTCTTCACGCTGACCGGCCGATGGCTGGCTCCGTGTTGTGACGCCGTCGACTTGGGCTACCCCGGACCGTGCCCCATCGCACACCAGCCGATCGAGGTCTGGGTCGAGCAGCACACGGTGATCGTCGGCGCCTGACTCAGCAGGTGTTTGCTACATCATCGTGAGGACGAACACGACGGTGATGATGGGCACGACCAGGCACAACACCGCCCGGGCGTACTCCTGACGCATCACGTACTTCGGCACGTACCAGACCGCCGCAATGGGGACGATCAGGCAGATCAGAAGATTCCCGAAGAAGGTCCCCCAGGCCTCAGGTCGCGTCTTCCATGTCTCGGGAACGGAAGCCACAGCCCCGGTCTCGACCGCCGATTCAACAAGAGAGCTATCCACCATGACATCAAACCTCCTCGCCACCATTGGCGCGCTGAACAGGACGTGGGGATAGGGGCCCATCGGCACCTAAATCCCACGGGCCGTGCAGTGTCAGCCGAAGAGGAAGCGCACGGCGCCGGGAAACCGGCGGGCCCAGGCGGTCTCGTGGTGGATGGCGCCCTCGTCGACGGCTGCCATCAGCCGGTCGCCGTAGACCGGGGCCAGGATGTCGCGAGCGAGCCAGAACTCGTCGTGATAGCGCCGGGCCAGATCGGGGTCGTCCTGATCCTCCACCGTCCCCACGTCGAGGTAGATCCGGCCCTCCTGTGGCGGCTGGTTGCGGAGGTACTCGAGGGTCTGGCCGTCGTCCCACCAGAACGCAGGGCGCATGGCGCCCGCCAGGCCGAAGACATCGGGATGCTCGAAGAACCCGTAGAGGCTGGCGAGCCCGCCCATCGATGAGCCCATGATCCCGGTG
>JABDIW010000381.1 GCA_013003515.1 Acidimicrobiia bacterium | reverse complement strand
GCGTACGCGAAGTCGAGCAGGATTCGCGTGTCAGCAAAGTGGTCGTCCGACCCCATCACGACGGTCACGAAGGTTCGGTTGCCGTGATCGGCCGACGTCACCAGGACGAGCCCGGCATCCGATGTGTACCCCGTCTTGAGGCCGTCGACTCCGGGATAGGCACCGAGGAGACGGTTCGTGTTGGTGGCGGAACGCTCGGCACCGGTCACGGGATCTGGCCGAAACAACACGGTGCGAGTTCTCGCCAGGCGCTCGATGACCGGCTCGTCGAGGACCGCCAGCGCCAGAGTGAGAAGGTCCCGAGCCGACGTGAAGTGATCGGCGGCGTCCAGCCCGTGGGGGTTGGCGAACGACGTGTCGTTCATCCCGAGCGCCCGCGCCTTGTTGTTCATCAGCGTCGCAAACCCCGCCACCGAGCCTCCGACATGCTCGGCGATGGCGACGGCGGCGTCGTTGCCGGAGCGCACCATGATCGCCGTGAGGAGCTCCCGCAGGGTCCACCGCTCACCTGGAACAAGGCCGATTTCCGCCTCACCGACGGCAGCAGCCGTCTCGGACACCCGAACGACGTCGTCGAGGTCGCCGTGTTCGAGAGCCACGAGCACCGTCATCAGCTTGGTCACGGACGCCATCGCGCGACGATCGTCGATGTTGTCGGCAGCGAGCAACAGCTCGTTCGTCGCGTCGTAGACGAGCCACGCCTCGGCTTGTGGCTCGGGGAGGTCCGGCAGGGCGTGGAGCGGTGACGTCGAGGGCGTCAGGAGAAGACAGACAAGCGTCGCACCGAGAACGTGGCTCACGACTCGAGGAGAGACCGGAGTCTGCTGCGCACCATGCCGCTCTCGAGCTGGTCGGCGGCTGTGGCCGAAGCGGCGAGGATCTCGGCAGCCTTACGGCGACTGTCGGGGTTGCGGTGGCGCAGGAGCGGTGTGACGAGCTGGCGCAACAACTCGGCCTGGCGTTCTGCGGCGAGCCGGAGGGTGCGGAGGTGGCGGATCTCGAGACCTTCAGCCAGCAGGCGGCGAGCGGCGCGAGCGATCGGCAAGGCGTCGTCTCGATAGACCTCGGTGTCATCAGGCAGGACCATCGGCTCGATCAGCGACTGATCGACAAGTGCACGAAGCTGCTGACGCGACAGTCCTGCAGATCGGCACAGCTCATCGGCGGTCATCGAGACACCAGACGCTCCGAAGAACACCTCGGGGGGCGGCGCAGCGTCTTCGGGCGCGGGGGCGCGGTCCCCGGCATCCCAACCAGCCAGCTTCGATCGAATCACCTTGAGAGGCAGGTAGTGGTCGCGCTGCTGCCGGAGGATGTAGCGAATCCGCTCGACCTCGGAATCGGAGAACAGGCGATAGCCGGACGGTGACCGGTCCGGCTCGACGAGTCCCTGCCCCTCGAGGAAGCGCACCTTGGAGACGGACAACTCGGGGAACTCGGTCCGAAGCTCGGCGATCACCTCACCGATGGACCGACCCGCCGCCGGATCCTCCTCAGACATCGCCACTCTCGACCACGAGATGGAACTTGCCGACGAAGACCTCATCGCCAGGCTGGAGGATGGCATTGCCCTCGATGCGTTCCCCGTTCACGTATGTCCCGTTCGTCGATCCGGAATCCTCGACGGTCAGACCGTTGCTATCGAGGTGTGCCACGGCATGGTGACGAGACACGGTGACGTCCTCGAGGACTATCCCGTTGTCCGGGCTCCTCCCGATCGTCGTCGTCCCATCGGCCAGAACGAAGCTGAGGCCGGCAATGGGACCTCCGGCAACGGTCAGCGCATAGCGGAACGCCCCGGCGAGCCGTCCCGAGCCGCCGGCGGCAGCGCCCGGGCTCCCTGCCGGGTGCGCCAGCGTCTGGTCGGGGTCGGGGTCCGACGGTGGGAACTGGGGATTGGAGATCTCACTCACGACGTCATCGTAGCCCTCGACCCATGGTCGAGGGTTCAGGCCACCGATTCGGCGTAGCCGGCTGCGTCCAGCAACTCGAGTGAGTCTGTGGCTTCCGACGGTGTCAGGCGGTAGATCCAGCCGGCGCCGTAGGGGTCCTGGTTGACCGTCTCGGGCGCATCGTCCAACGACCCGTTGACGGCGGAAATGGTTCCTGCGACGGGTGCGTACACCTCACCCACGCTCTTCGTCGATTCGATCTCGGCGACCGTGTCGCCCTTGGCCACGGAGGCCCCGACGGTGGGAAGGTCGACGAAGACTATGTCGCCGAGTGCATCCTGGGCGTAGTCCGTGATCCCGACTTCGATGTCTCCGGAGTCGAGGGATCGGATCCACTCATGCTGGTCGGTGTACTTGCGATCGTCAGGTGTCTGCATGGGCTCAGAGCCTAGCTCTGGCCGTCGGGTCCCTCAGAGGCGACAACGGCTCTGGCATCGCCGAGATACTGCGCACCGACGATGTAGTACATGATCAGAGCCGGGACTCCCCCGATGTATGCGATCCACACGAAGAAGTCGAGCGGCGTCCCCTCACCGATGTAGAACCAGGCGACTGCGGAGTAGACGCCAAAGGTCGCCAGCTTGCCCAGCTGACGCACTGCCAGCTTCTGACCTGCGGCCAGCCCGACGTACAACGCGCCGACACCGATCAGTGCTTCCCGAACGATCAGCGCCCAGCCAAACCAGACCGGCAGGACTCCCGTGATCAGGCCACCGACAACGGCGATGGCGACCGCCAACCTGTCGGCGACGGGATCCAGCAGCTTGCCGAGCTCGGTGACCTGGTCCAGCTTGCGAGCGAGGTACCCGTCGACCCAGTCGGTGGCCGCGATCACCCCGAAGAGCCAGCCGGCCGCAGCCAGCCGGTCGGTCGCGATCAGCCAGATGAAGAACGGCAGAAGCGCCAGCCTGGCGAAGGTGACCAGGTTGGGAACGGTGAGGACGCGCTCAGTCAACGAGCACGATCCGGAAGCGAACGCGGGCGATCTCCTCGCCTTCGAACTCGACGATGAACGCGTAGCCCTTGGCCTCGTCGAACTTGAGATTGAAGAACGGGCTGACCATCGGCACGACGCTCGACGCACCCGGGGGGAGGTTGGGTGGCGCTCCGACTCGCAGCTTCCCCTTGGCTTCGACCCCGATCGGCTGTCCGTCCTCGTCCATCAGCGTGATCGCCATCTCCAGATCGCGGTGGCGCTCTTCTGGCCCGACCTCGGCAACCAGCGCAAGGGCCAGATTGCGGTGGACGACGGGAACCTGCTTGGTGCTGATGGTGTCGAAACCGCCACCCAGCACGTACAGCTTGCCCCCCTGGACCTGGGCCGAATCGGCCAGCATCGCAGTCGTGATCTTCATGTGGCTGCCTCCTCCTCGAGCGCATGTACCCGACCATCGGTGTCGCGGACCCGCATCCACCTGGTCCCCCAGTGCGTCGCCTCGAGGGGGGTCTCGACAGTCACCGAAGCCCCGACGGAGAACGCATCAGCACCCTCGAGATCGAAGAAAACGGTGAACTCGGGTTCACCTGAAACC
>JABDIW010000179.1 GCA_013003515.1 Acidimicrobiia bacterium | reverse complement strand
GCGTCTGCCGCCAGCGCAAGGGAGCCGCCGGCGCGGCCCGGCCCAGCCACCACGATTCGCATGAGATCGGCCTCCAGTCCTCCGGTGGGTACCGGTGCGGCGGCGAGTCTAGAGGTACCCCCTACCCCAGGATGAGGTCGAGCAGCCACCACAGGCCGACGGCAAGCATGCCCGTCGTCAGGAAGACGGCGAGGTACGACGGCGTCTCGGCTTCTGGTTCGGCGAGGCGTCCTCTCGCTTCGGCGAGGCGTCCTCTCGCTGGTTCGGCGAGGCGTCCTCTCGATTGGACCAGGGAACCATCGGGATACCGGGCGTCGGGCCACACCTCAGCGAGGGGTTCCAGCACGAACGGCCGCTCGGCCATGTGGGGGTGCGGAATCGTCAGCCCGGGTTCGGAGACCCGTCGATCACCGAACAACAGGATGTCGAGGTCGAGGGTTCTCGGACCCCACCGCTCCTCGCGCTCCCGGCCCCGGCTCGCCTCTATGGCGAGGCACTCCCGAAGAAGCACACTCGGCTCGAGGTCCGTGGCGACGATGGCAACTGCGTTGAGGTACGGCCCTTGTCCAGGCGGACCGCCCACGGGGTCGGTCTCGACGGGTCGCGAGACCGCCACCAGCTCACCGAGTCTCCCCAGTGCTTCGACGGCAGCGTCGAGATGACCATGACGATCACCGAGGTTCGAGCCCAGGGCGATCGCCGCCCTGACCGGCATCAGGTCGGGTTTCCGATGAGGCGCCGCCCCTCGGGTCCGATGGCCCGCTTGGCGATCTCCTGAATCACGGATGTGGCGACGATCGGGTCCTCGATGAACCCGGCGTGGACGAGATACCCACCGAGCAGCCCAACGAGGACGTCGTCGATGAGGTCTGAATGGATCAGCACACAGGCCCGCGGCGACTTGAGGGCTGCATCGATGTCGGCGAAGACGCTGTCCACGTCCTCGTCCTCGAGCTCGTTCGGGAGCGGGCGGTGGTAGGCGCGCATGCCCGCCGCCTCGTAGGCGGTGATGTTCTGGTTGCCCTGCAGCAACGAGACGACGGTCGTGAATCCCTCGTCCTGCAGCCAGATGATCTCTTCTTCGCGGCGCACTCTGCGGTGTTGGAAGCCGTAGCCGCCAATCCTCTCGGACATGGCGAGCCGACCTGTAATCACCCAGGTGAACCCACGGGGCTCGAGGCCTGCCACTCAGTCACCTCCCTCGACGCGTCCGCACGATAGCGTCGGCAATTCGTGCTGCCTGCACCGCGCCGGCTCCATCGTGAACCCGAACCACTGCGGCACCAGCTGCGATCGCCAGCGCCACGGTGGCCATCGTGCCCGGATCTCGCTCCTCCGGCGGCGGGGTTTCGAGACCCCCCGATTCCAATGTCCGGGCGATGAAACCCTTTCGGGACGTCCCCACCAGCACCGGATACCCCAGTAGGGCGAATCGATCGAGGTGACCGAGAATGGCGAGGTTGTGATCGGTCGTCTTCCCGAAACCGATCCCCGGGTCGACACAGATGGCCTCTGGGCTCACCCCGCCGGCAACGGCGGCGTCGCTGCGGGCGGCGAGGTACGCGGCGACCTCGGCGACGTCATCCCCATATCGAGGCTCGTCCTGCATGGTTTGCGGGTCGCCCTGCATGTGCATCAGCACCACCCCGGCGCCCGTGTCGGCCACGAGACCTGCCATGTCGGGGTCGGCCAGCGCCGTCACGTCGTTGACGATGGAGGCACCGGCATCGATGGCCGCAGCGGCAACCGAGGCGTTCCGGGTGTCCACCGACACGACGGCTCCGGCCGCCGCGAGACCTCGAATGACGGGAACCACGCGGCTGGCCTCCTCGGCAGGCGGCACGGGGTCGGCGCCGGGCCGGGTCGACTCGCCGCCGACGTCCACGATGTCGCAACCGGCCGCGAGCAACGACAGGCCGTGGGAAACCGCCGCCTCGGCATGAACACCGTCGCCCACCATCAACTGCCCACCATCGGAGAACGAGTCGGGTGTCGTGTTGACGACCCCCATGACGAGCGTGTGATCGGTGGTCGAGAGCTCCCGGTGGCGGATGCGCCAGGTCACGGTCAGCTCCTGGCGGTTCGCGGATCCTCGGGATCTGTGGTCGAGGCGGCGGCGAGGCCATCACCGACCTGACCGTTGCTCAGAGGTGAACGGATCCGGAGCGCTCCCATCTCGACATGCTCCCACTTGGGCACATCGGAGAGGATCTCCTTGATCTCGTCGGCGTCGAGTGACTCTCGCTCGATGAGGGCATCGGCGATCCGGTCGAGGGCATCCCGGTGTGCAGTGAGGATCTGGCGGGCCTCCTCATGCGCCTGGGTGATCAGCTTCCTGATCTCCTCGTCGATGGCGAACGCGACATCGTCGGAATAGTCCTGGCCACGGGTGTAGTCACGGCCCAGGAAGACCTCCGCCTGCGGCGTGGCGTACTTCAGGGGGCCGAGCCGGTCGCTCATGCCCCACTCCATCACCATGCGCCTGGCGATGTTGGTCGCCTTCTCGATGTCGTTCGAAGCCCCGGTGGTGGGGTCGACGAAGATCAGCTCCTCTGCGGTCCTGCCGCCGAGCAGCATGGCGAGCTGGTCGACGAGTTCGGAGCGACGGATGTAGGACTTGTCCTCCATCGGCAAGGCCATGGTGTAGCCACCGGCACGGCCCCGCGGGATGATCGTCACCTTGTGGATCGGGTCGGCGTTGGGGAGGGCGAACCCGACGAGGGCGTGGCCACCCTCGTGATAGGCCGTGATCTTCTTCTCCTCGTCGGACATGATGCGGCTCTTGCGCTCGGGTCCGGCAATCACTCGCTCGATGGCCTCTTCCAGCACATCCATCGTGATCTCGGTCTTGTCGTGCCGGGCCGAGAGCAGGGCGGCCTCGTTGATCAGATTCGCCAGATCGGCACCGGTGAATCCGGGTGTCTGGCGAGCGAGAGCCTTCAAGTCGATGCCCTCGCCCAGCGGCTTTCCCTTGGAATGGACGGCGAGAATGGCCTCGCGGCCTCGCAGGTCGGGTCGATCCACGGTGACCTGCCGGTCGAAGCGGCCGGGTCGCAAGAGGGCCGGATCGAGGATGTCGGGGCGGTTGGTGGCGGCAATGACGATGACTCCGGTGTTGACGTCGAAACCGTCCAGCTCGACGAGGAGCTGGTTGAGGGTTTGCTCCCGCTCGTCGTGGCCCCCGCCGAGGCCGGCTCCACGATGACGCCCCACGGCGTCGATCTCGTCGATGAAGATGATGGCGGGTGCATTGGCCTTGGCCTGCTCGAACAGGTCCCGGACGCGGCTGGCGCCGACGCCGACGAACATCTCGACGAAGTCGGAGCCCGAGATGCTGAAGAACGGGGCACCGGCCTCACCGGCGACCGCCCGGGCCAGCAGCGTCTTGCCGGTCCCGGGAGGGCCGAACAACAGAACGCCCTTCGGGATCTTGGCGCCCATCGCCCGGAACTTCTGGGGGCTCGCCAGGAACTCCTTGATCTCGTGCAGCTCCTCGACGGCCTCTTCCGCTCCGGCGACGTCCTTGAACGTGACCTTGGGCGTGTCCTTGGTCACCTGTTTGGCCCTGGACTTGCCGAACTGCATCACCCGATTGCCGCCCCCCTGGAGCTGCATGAGGATGAATATGAAGATGCCGAACAGCAGCAGGTACGGGAAGATCGATCCCAGGAACCACTGGAACAGCGTCGGGTTCTCCGGGTCGACGGTGAGAGGCACACCGGCATCGAGGATCTGGGCGGTCAGCTCACCCTCGTACTCGTTGGTGTAGGCGACGCGGAAGGCCGGGTCGGCGCCTGGAGGTGTTGCCGCAGCCGTCAGCTCACCGGTGATCTCGTCGGACTTCTGCTTGACCGTGACCTCGGCGATGTCGCCCGCCTCCAGCCTCTGCTGGAAGGTGGCGAGATCGAACTCCTCACCTGCGGTCTCGCCGCCCTGGACGACGTTGATGGCAACCAGAATGAGCGTCACCATGACTGCCCACACCAGGATGTTGCGTGTCGTGCGGTTCACCGTTCTCCTCTGCGAGGTCTCGACTCTTCGCCCGCGGGCGAAAGCTCATGATATGCGGTGGACATCGCTATGAGAGCTGGGCTCAGTCGTCGAGACCCGTCGTGTCCATGATCCCGACATACGGCAGGTTCCGCAGTTTCCCGTCGTAATCCAACCCGTATCCGACGACGAACTCCGGGGGAATGTGGAATCCCTCGTACTTGACGTCGAGCGGGGGGCGTTCGATGCCGTCCTTGATCAAGAGGGCGGCGAGCTCGAGCGATGCAGGCTTGCGAACCTCGAGGTTGCGGATGAGATAGTGGAGCGTGAGCCCGCTGTCGATGATGTCCTCGACGATGAGGACGTGTCGGCCGGTGATCTCCTGATCGAGGTCCTTGAGGATGCGCACCACCCCGGACGTCTTGGTTGCCGATCCGTATGAGGACACCGCCATGAAATCGAACTCGACCGGGAGCTCGATGTGACGGGCAAGATCGGCCATGACGATGAATGCGCCCTTGAGGATCCCCACCATCAACAGGTCCTTGCCGGCGTAGTCGGCCGTGATCTTGCCGCCCATCTCGGCCAGCTTGTCCTTGATCTCATCGGCAGAGATGAGAACCCGCTCGATGTTCACCGACTCCACGACGGTCTCCTGAAGGTCACGACGACGGGTTCCTCCTCCCCATCGCCACCGGGCGTGGCCCAGGGGGCTGGACGACATCCGGCGATCCAGGCGATGTTGCCACGCGCGGAGAGCACAGGCCAACCCGCTCTGCGTCGTCGCGGGATTCCGCACTCGGCGAGGGCGTCCGAGACCTTCTTCGACCCCGGGCCTGAGGTCGATCGGATGTCGATGCGCTCACCCGGAGAGGCGGGTCGGATCTCGACTCCTCCGTCCCAGAGCGCAGCGGTCAGCGCAACCCCGGGTCTCCCGATGGGCCTCGGTCCGCCGAACTGCGCTGCAACCCGGTAGGGCCCGAAGGCAACCTCACCCGGGACGGGCAGTTCGATGGGCTCGGGGACACCGAGGATGGGTGTGGCGGTGATCACGATCCAGGCGCCGTCGCGAACCACAGACCACGCGCCAGAGAGGTCTGCGCGCTCGAGAGACCCGGCGGCCACCGACAGCGCCGCAACGACCTCTCGCTCGTTGCCGGGAAGTCCCCCGTGCACCGACCGCAGAACCTGCCGCACCGCCCTCGAGGCGATCGACGGGTGGACCACCGTCAGCTCGGAGGCGGCCAGGTACCACTCGTCACCCGATCGGCGGGCTTCGATGCGCCCGGCTTCCATCTCGAGGGCCGCGTCGTCGGCGGCGAGGAGGCGTGCGCTGCGCGCCAGG
>JABDIW010000338.1 GCA_013003515.1 Acidimicrobiia bacterium | reverse complement strand
CCCAACTCGTCGGCGCAGTGCCCCTCGACCCGTTCTACCTGTTCCTGGTGCCTCCGCTGCTGTCGGCCGCACCGTGGCTCACCCTGGTGGGGCTCGGGGTTGTCGTTGCAGCGGGTGGTCTGATCCCGTGGGCGCTGCGACGTGGTGACCCGGAGCCGGTCGCCATCGACCCCGATCACTGCCCCGGGTGCGAGCTGTGCGTCATCGACTGCCCCTATGACGCCCTTGTGATGGAGGGCGAGCTGGCCGTGGTGGACCCTCAGGCCTGCGTGGCGTGCGGGATCTGCATCGGCTCGTGCAGCTTCGGGGCGATGGCATTGCCCGGCTTCGAGCCTGCGCTGCCACCCGACCCGGCGGGCCGCGACGTCGTCATCGCCTGTCAGCGCCACCTCCGCCTGGCCCAGCTGCCTGAATCCGTCGCAACCGTCGAGGTGACATGTGCCGGGATGGTCAACCCGTTGACGATCGGATCACTGCTCTCGGCCGGAGCGGCGTCCGTGGAGGTCGTGGGCTGCCCTCCCGCCGACTGTGCGTACGGTTTGGGCAATGAGATCCTCGCCGAGCGCCTCGCCGGCGAGCGGAGCCCCCGGATGCAGCGCAAGTGGGACGGGGCAGTCACTCAGGATTGGGTCCCGCCGACCGAGCTGGCGTCGGCCGTGAGGACTCCTGGAGCCCATCGCATCGCCGATTCCGACGTGGTTCCCCGGCAACCGTGGCGTCTCGCGGGGACCATCGCCGTCGTCGCGCTCTCTATCGGGCTGGCGGTCCTCGCCACCAACGCCCCCTTCGATCAGGGACGTCAGGACAGCGAGATCGTCGTTCTGGTCGAGCACGTCCCCGGCGCCCAGATCGCCGGCCAATCGGGGCCGACAGGGATTGCCGGTGCTGACGTCGAGGTCGCCGTGGTAGTGGATGGTGAAGCGTTCGTCGTGGCGGCCTCCGACGGTGGCGATGCGGCGGGCGGCGTCGTCGGAATCGTCACCGTGCCCGTCGAGTCGGGGACTCGAGCGGTGAGGGTCGAACTGAGCGAAGGTTCGGCTTCGCCCACTGTGATCGTCGACCGGATCATCGAGCTGGGCCCGGGTGAGCGGCTCGTGGTCGAGGCGCGCGATCTCCCCCCGCCGGCGAGTGCCGAGCTGGGTGAGCGCCTGTTCTTCGAATCGTCTCTGGGCCGCAACGTCGGCTGCGTGATCTGCCATTCGGTGCGCCCCGGAGACGATGGGGTGGGCCCCAGCCTCGCCGGGATCGCCACCACGGCTTCATCGAGAGTTCCCGAATTGACCGCGGAGCAGTATCTGCGAGAGTCCATCCTCGAACCCACCGCGTACGTCGTCGAGGGATATCTCGAGGGTCAGATGCTCGGCGGGTATGAGGAAACGCTGACGGAGAGAGAGCTCGACTCTCTCATCGCCTACCTGTTGACGCTGGAGGAGTGATGGGCCGCAAGATCGTCACCGTGGTGGTGCTGCTGGGCCTGCTGGCCGCGGCCTGCGGAGGCGGTGGTGATGGCGCCTCACCATCAGGTGAGGAGCTCTTCAACGAGACCGTTCTCGCCGGCAAGCCCGGCTGTTCCACATGCCACTCGCTGGCTCCCGGTCAGAGGCTGGTCGGGCCCTCATTGGCCGGTATCGCAGCCACGGCTGCCACCCGGGTGCCCGGTGTGTCGGCGCGCGACTACCTCCTGGACTCATTGACCGATCCCAACGACTACCTCGTCGAGGGGTACGACGCCGGCGTGATGGCCGAGTGGGACAAGGTGATCGGGACCGACGAGATCAACGCCCTGGTCGACTACCTGTTGACGCTCGAACCATGAGCGGTGACTCACGATTCGGGGAAGATCTCCTCGGTGCCGACGACGTCGGCGCCGGAGACGGTTCGAGTCCCGACGAGACGGCCGTCGCTGGTGATGGTGTAGGTGGCGGTCCCGGAGGCATCGGCCTGGGATCCGCTGAGGGTGCTCCACTCGACGTCGAGGGTGTCTCCGCTGATCACACCGGTACCGGTCTGGACGGCGCCGGTCACGATCCACTCGATTTCGACCCGGTCGGCGTCGTCGGTGCCGATGATCACGACGGTTCCCGAGTACTCGTACCCGCCGGGGTCCACGCCATTGACGACGTAGGTGCCGACGAGCCCGGGCCCATCCTCGATGGTCGCTCCGGGGAACGAGCACGCCGAGAGGCCGATGATCACGATGGCGCTGATGATGAATCGCATGAGCCGGCCGAGTCTATGCGCACCTTGTTCCCCCGCTGGGCGCGCTGGGTCGCCGCGACGCTCGGGGTGCTCCTCGTCGGCGTGATGGCGTTCGCCATCTTCGAGCCGATTCAGGTGCTGCCTCGGATGCATCTTGCTCCCGGGTTCGCCTTGACGGACCAGTCCGGCGACATCTTCACCAGTGAGGACACCCGGGGAACGGTCACGCTGTACACCTTCGCCTGGGCCGGGTGCGGAGACGAGTGCTCCGATCTCGACTCGACGATGGCCACCGTGAGAGACCGGGTGGCGGCCGAGGTCGACCTCGGCGAGACGGAATTCCGCCTCGTCACCATGTCATTCGGCGGTGACGCGATCGAGGACCTCTCGGCTGCGGCAACCGAGTCCGGTGCCGACGGCGAGGCATGGCGGTGGGGGGTTGCCGACCCGGCGCTGGCCAAGACGATCATCGGCAGCGGGTTCAGGGCCTTCTATGAGCCGCTCGGGGGCGGTGGTTTCCGGTTCGATCCGACGTTCGTGCTGGTCGATGGCTGGGGTGTCGTACGCGGTGAGTATCGGTACGCCACCCTTGCCGGCACCGACGATCGCATCGTTCGCCACGTGGACGTGCTCGCCCAGGAGTTGCGCAACTCGAACGGAGTCGCCTCTCTCGCATACGAAGCCGCTCACCTGTTCCTGTGTTACCCATGAAGAGACTCGTCATCGTCCTGGTTGCCGTAGTCGTTGTTGCCGCTGCGGGCCTCGCCGTCACCCGCAGTCTGCGTCCCCATCTGTATGCGGGAACAGTCCTGCAGTCGCCGCAGCCGGCACCCGAGTTCACCCTCCCGGCCCACACCGGGGCGGAGGTTTCCCCTGCCGATCACCGGGGTGACATCGTGCTCCTCTACTTCGGCTACACCCATTGCCCTGATGTCTGCCCGCTCACCCTGTCCAGCGTGGCGAAAGCGCTCGACCAGATCGGGGATGACGCAGAGCGGGTGCACCTGATGATGATCACCGTCGACCCCGAGCGGGACACGCTCGAGGTGCTCGGCGACTACATGGGTCACTTCGACGAGTCCTTTCTCGGGCTCAGCGGTGACCCGGACGAAATCGCCCGGATCGCGGCGCTCTACGGCGTCTTCTACCGGGCAGGAGAGGGCGACGAATCCACCGGGTACGTCGTCGACCACACCGCCACGCTCATGGCGATCGATCCCACGGGTGCACTGAGGGTCGTGTACTCGCCCGAGATCGGAGCCGATGCGTTGGCGCCCGACTTGAAGGAGCTGTTGGGATGAACAAGACCTCGACGATGAGCAAGACCTCGACGATGAGCAAGACCCTCACTGTGATCGTTGCCGTCGCCACCCTTGCGGCCGGATGCGGCGGGGGAGCGTCGATCGATGACGTATGGGCGCGCCCCTCGCCACCGACCGCCGAGAACGCGGCGTTCTACTTCACCGCCACGGTCGACGAGGGCGACCGGCTCGTGGCTGCGGAGTCACCCGCGTGTGGTCGTACCGAGTTGCACATCTCCCAGATGCAGGACGGGTTGATGACCATGCGGCCTGCCGACACCGGGCAGCTCACCGCATCGGATGGCACCCTCGTCCTCGAGCCGGGCGGGCTGCACGTGATGTGCATGCAGCTCGTGGCGCCGCTTGTTGAAGGCGACGAGGTCGACCTCACGGTCACCTTCGAGCAGGCGGGTGAGATCGATCTGACTGTCTCGATCGAGGACCGCTGAGCGTCAGATCCCCAGATTGCGAAGGAACGCGTCGCCGTTGGGCTCTCGACCGAGGAACGCCCGGAGGTGGTCGATGGCATCCCGCGAGTAGCCCCTGGCAAGGACCTCTGAGCGGTAGCGACGTCCGACCTCGGGGCTGGTGATGCCCTCGGACTGGAACACCGAGAACATGTCGTCTCCGTAGACCTTCGACCACAGGTAGCCGTAGTAGCCGGCGTCGTAGCCGCCCATCAGGTGGCCGAACCCGGCGGGCATGAACGTGCCCTCGTAGAACGGCAACCCCGTGTATGTGTTCGCCTCGCGGTTGATGGCATCGAGGTCCTTCTCGCCGGTCGTGGCGTGCATGGCGAGGTCGAGCTTGCCCAGCATCACCTGGCGCATGTTGAACATGCCGGTGTTCAGGTCGCGAGCGGCGACCATCTTGTCGACCAGTTCGGTCGGGATGGATTCGCCGGTCTCGTAGTGACGGGCGAACCGCTGCAGCACCTCGGGCTGCCACATCCACCATTCCATGATCTGGGACGGTGCCTCCACGAAGTCCCACTCGGTGTCGTACCCGGAGAATCGGACCAGGTCTACCTCGGTGAGACAGAAGTGGAGGATGTGGCCGAATTCGTGCCACAACGTGAGAGCCTCGGAGTGCTTCAGCAACGACGGCGCGTCGTCGGTGGGCTTGGTGAAGTTGGCGAGAATGGCGGCGACCGGCTTCACGTAACCGTCGGGGGTCTGGCGCCCGTAGACGATCGGGAACGCGGCGGCATGCGAGAACTTGCCGTCACGAGGGAAGAGATCCGCGTAGAAGTAGGCGATTGGCTCGCCCCGTTCCCGGTCCGAGATCTCGTAGACCAAGACGTCTGGGTGCCATGCCTTGGCATCCTCGATGCGGCGATAGTCGAGGCCCAGCACGTCGCCGGTCACCTCGAACATCCCGTCGATGGTCTGCTCGAGCGGGAAATACTTCGCAACCTCGGCGGCATCGACTCCGTAATCGGTGCGCTTCTGCTGGTCGGTGTAGAACGACGTGTCCCAGGAGGCCAGTGTCTCCCCCGGATGGTCCGCGTTCAGCAGACCTTGTTGGACTTCGAGCTCGGTATCACGCAGTTTGGTGAGCCCGGGGACGATGCCGTCGTAGAAGTCGGCCACGGCATCGGGATTCTTGGCCATCTTCAGCTCCATCACGTGGTGGGCCCACGTCGGGGCACCGAGGATCTGGGCCATCTCGTCGCGAATCGATATGGCCTCCTCCAGGAGGGGAC
>JABDIW010000325.1 GCA_013003515.1 Acidimicrobiia bacterium | reverse complement strand
GGCGGCCTCGAAGTCGAACTCGTCGGTCGGGTCGAGGTCGATGCGCAGCTCGTCGGGGTGTTGGAGATCGGAGGCCCGGGCATTCCAGGGGTTGAGATCGAGGCAGTTCTGCTGCGCCATCCAGATGACATCGGACTCATCGAGCGGCACGAACATCTGACCGGGGCGAGCGGACGGAAAGGTGACATCGACGAGACGGGGCGCACCCTTGGGGCGCTTCACGAACAGCGGGTCGTGGCCCACTCCGCGGTTCCACCGCTTCAACAACACAGGGCGATCCCGCACTCCCCGCAGCGCACCGTCGACGCACATCAGGAAGTGGTCGACCACATCGAGCTTCGTCCAGCCATGATCCGGGAACATCACTTTGTCCGGGCTGGAGATCCGGAAGGGCTCGCCGCCGACCTCAACGGTGGTTTCGCTCATGGGGCGAAGCTATCAGGCCGTGAGCTGCCGCTCCGACAACCGGGCGTACAGGCCGTTGGCTGCAACGAGCTCGTCGTGAGTCCCCTCCTCGACGATCTCGCCTTCGGCGAGAACGATCAACCTGTCGGCTGCCCGCACTGTGGACAGCCGGTGGGCGATGACGACGGTGGTGCGGCCCTCCATCAGACGCTCGAGAGCGGCCTGGACCAGGGCCTCGGACTCGGCGTCGAGCGAGCTGGTGGCTTCATCGAGGATGAGGATCTTGGGATCTGCGAGCAACGCCCGGGCAATGGCGACTCTCTGGCGCTGCCCGCCGGACAGTTTGATGCCGCGCTCACCCACCACGGTCGCGTATCCGTCGGGGAACCCCGAGATGAACTCATCGGCGTTGGCGGCTTCGCATGCGGCCACCAGCTCGCCGTCGGTGGCTTCCGGCTTCCCGATCCGCAGGTTCTCGGCGATGGTTCCCGAGAACAGCTGCACTTCCTGGGGAACCGCGGCCATGGCCCCGCGAAGCGAACCCAGGGCCTGGTCACGCACGTCGACTCCATCGACGAGCACCCTCCCTGCCACGGGGTCGTAGAACCGGGGGATCAGCTGGACCAGCGTCGACTTGCCCGCCCCCGACGGCCCGACCAGTGCGACGATCTCACCAGGCGCGATGTCGATGTCGACTCCGTGAAGCACGGTGATCTCCCGGCCCGGGTAGGCGAAATCGACACCTTCGAACCGCAACGATCCCTCGATCCGACCCAGGTCCACGGGTTCGGCGGCTTCTGCCAGCTCAGGTGCCTCATCGAGCAGCTCGAAGATGCGGCGAGATGCCCCCAGGGCCTCCTGGAGTTGCGAGTACAGACCCGTGAACGCCCCGATGGCTCCCGCCACGATCAGCGTGTAGAGCAGGAACGTGACCAGCTCCCCCGCCGTCAGCGTTCCGTTGAGCACCTGGCGACCACCGACCCAGAGCACCAGTGCCAGCGTGCCAAACGACACGAACGTGATGAACGGGATGAACACGGCCCGCCACCGGGCACGGCGAATGGCGATGGCATACGACGACCGGATATCGCGGTCGTACTGACCGGCTGCCGAGGTCTCCGCGGTGAACCACTTCACGACCCGGATGGACGCGATCGATTCGTCGGCGAACGCGTTGGCCTTGGCGACCTCGTCCTGGAACTCGGTTGAGATGCGCCGCAGCCGCCGGCCGAAGAACGCGCCACCGATGATCACCACCGGCATGAAGGTGAGCACGGCGAGCGACAGCAACGGGCTGAGGATGAGGAGGAGCGCGATGCCGCCCACCATCGAGATCCCCTGGAACAGCGCCTGAGCCACCGACGTCGACACCGTGGCCTGGACCACCGCGACATCCGACGTGAGTCGCGATGTGATCTCGCCGGTTTTGCGGCCGTCGAAGAATGGCACGGGGAGCCGGACGATTCGGTCGAAGACGGCACTTCGCAGATCGGCGACCACGCCCTCGCCCACCAGGGCCAGTGCGTAGATGCGCAGGTAGTTGAACAGCGCCTGCACGAAGAAGACCCCGAGCAGGATGAGAGCGATCGTGTCGAGCGACGATGTGTCGGTGTCATCGAGGGCGGTGTCCACCAGCGTTCCCATGATGCGGGGAAACACGAGACCGAGGGCAGCGGACACGGCGACCCCGATGGTGGCGATCAGCAGCCACCTCCGGTAGGTGCGCAGGAACCCGAACAGACGACGCAGCTGGCTCATCTGATCCGTGTCGAAACGCAGCTTCTCTCCGGTGTCGTCCCCGGTGGGGGTCTGGCGCCGTCTCATCGATCGCATGCGGCGATGCTACGGCCTGCTTGCCACCAACCGACTCGATAACGTGGCGGGCCATGCCAGAGCTCGCATCTCTCGACGCCGCCGACCCGCTTCGCGGGTTTGTCGACGAGTTCGTTGTCGATGATCCCGACCTCATCTATCTCGACGGGAACTCGCTCGGCCGCCTCCACCCCGCTGTGGCAGACGCCGTCGAGCGAGCAACGCGCATCGAGTGGGGCGATGGCCTGGTTCGATCGTGGTCCCACTGGATCGACGGCCCGCGCCGGGTCGGAGACCTCATCGGCTCACTGATCGGTGCCGGTCCGGGCCAGACCCTCATCGCCGACCAGACCTCGCTGAACCTCTACAAGCTGGCCTGGGCCGCCGTCGAGGTGCAGACGCCGCGCAACGTGATCGTCACCGACGCCGGCAACTTCCCCTCCGACCACTACGTGCTGGACGCGGTCGCCCGTCATCACGGCGGCACCCTGCGCGCTGTCGACACGATCACCGACCTCACCGAGGCAATCGGGAACGACACCGCACTGGTGTCCCTGTCGCATGTCGACTTCAAGACCGGTGAGCTCCACGACATGGCGGCCATCACAGAGCTCGCCCATGGCTCCGGAGCGCTCGCCCTGTGGGATCTCAGCCATTCGGCCGGCGTCGTCGACATCG
>JABDIW010000313.1 GCA_013003515.1 Acidimicrobiia bacterium | reverse complement strand
TCATTGGAGGGAGTGAGGCCCAGATCCGCCTTCTGGATGGCGCGCTCGATGTCACCGATCGCCGACTGGTCATAGGGGCTCACGACCAGCAAGCGCGGCTCGGGGACCGAGAAGCCGGCGAGCTGCTGCAAGGGGGTTTGTGTCCCGTAGTAGTCGACGGTGACCCGGTGTAGGAGGCTCGGGTTGGCGCGGCCACTACGGACCGTGGCGAACTCGTCCTGTGTGTGGACGATCGCCTGGTCCATCTTGGCCTTGGCCTCATCGAGTAGTTCTTCCAACATGTCTGGCTCTCCTGTTCTGAGCCTCAGTGCACGATCGTGCCGATGGCTTCGCCTCGCACAGCCGCGGCGATGTTGCCGGGCTCGACGATGCTGAACACCCGTATCGGGAGATCGTTGTCTTTGCACATGGTAATGGCAGTCGAGTCCATCACCTTGAGACCCCTGGACAGAACCTCCATGTAGGTCAGATCTTCCAACAATTCCGCGTCGGGATCGCTCACCGGGTCGGCGCTGTAGACACCGTTGACCTTGGTGGCCTTGAGCACGGCTTCGGCGCCGATCTCGGCAGCACGGAGAGCAGCCGTCGTGTCAGTGGTGAAGTACGGATTCCCGGTGCCACCAGCCAGTACAACGACGCGTCCCTTTTCGAGATGCCTGATGGCACGGAGCCGGATGAACGTCTCCGCGACTTCCTGGATCGTCAGCGACGTCTGGACCCGGCACTCTGAGCCGGCCTTCTCGATGCCGTCGCGGAGCGCCAGGGCGTTGATGACGGTGGCCAGCATGCCCATGTAGTCGGCATTGGCCCGATCCATCCCGGCGGCAGCCGTCGAGATGCCTCGGAAGATGTTGCCGCCACCGACCACGATGGCGATCTCGTGACCCTCGGCGTTCACCTCGGCGATCTCGGTGGCGACCCTCTTGACGGTCTCCGGATCGATCCCGTACCCAAGTTCAGGATCGGCGAAGGCCTCCCCGGAGAGCTTGAGGACGACCCGGCGGCCCACTACTCGGCGCCCTCGCCGACCGCGACCCTGCTGAACCGGCGAACACTGATGTTCTCGCCCATCGACGCTGCCATCTGCTTGACCAGCTCGCCGACCGTGCCCTCGAAGACCTCCTTGCGAACGAACTCCTGGTCGTACAGGACGTTGTCGCCATAGAAGGCGTTGAGCTTGCCCTCGACGATCTTGTCGAGAACGTTGTCGGGCTTTCCTTCGTTGCGGGCTTGCGCCTCGAACATCTTCTTCTCGGTCTCGATGACGTCGTCGGGCACCTCTTCGCGGCTCACCCAGCCGGGACGAGCCGCCGCGATGTGCATGGCGATGTCATTGGCGGCTCGCTGGAAGTCCTCGCTCTTGGCGACGAAGTCGGTCTCAGACGCCAACTCCACCAGCACGCCGATGACGGGGCGTCCGGCCTGAGAGTGCATGTACGACCCGATGCTGCCCTCGGTCTGGGCACGATCGGCTCGCTTGGCCGCCTCGGCCAGGCCCTTCTCGCGCAACAGATCGGCCGCTGCAGCGGCATCGCCGCCGGTCTCCTCGAGCGCTCGTTTGGCGTCCATCATCCCGGCGCCCGTTGTCTTGCGCAGTTCCTGAACGTCTTGTGCAGAGAACGACATCGTCACTCCTTCTTGCCTTCGGCCTCGGCTTCTGCTGCCGCCTTGGCCTCGGCCTTGCTGGCGGCGCGAGCCGCCTCGAACAGCTCTCGACCTTCCTTGGCGCCCTGGGCGATCACCTGAGCCAGCAGTTGCGCAGAGCGGATGGCGTCATCGTTGCCGGGGATCACGAACTCGATCCCGTCCGGATCGCAGTTCGTGTCGACCACAGCGACGATCGGGATCCCGAGACGGACTGCCTCTTTGACCGCGATGTGCTCGGTCTTGACGTCGAGAATGAACACGACGTCAGGCTGGCGCTTGAGGTCGCGGACACCACCGAGGACCGCCTGGAGCTTGCCCAGCTCACGGCGCAGCTTGAGGCGCTCCTTCTTGGGCAGAGCCTCCATCTCACCCGACGAATCCATCTGCTCGAGCTCGAGCATGTAGCGGATCCGGGTGTTGATGGTCTGGAAGTTGGTGAGCATCCCGCCAAGCCAGCGATGGTTCACATACGGCATCGCGGCGGTCTCTGCCGCTTCCTCGATGGCCGCTTGCGCCTGCTTCTTGGTCCCGATGAACAGGATGACGCCGCCATCGGCGGTCAGATCCTTGACGAACTTGTGTGCTGCTTCAACGCGCTCGAGTGTCTGCCGCAGGTCGACGATGTGGATCCCATTGCGATCACCGAAGATATACGGCTGCATCTTGGGGTCCCACCGCCGGGTCTGGTGCCCGAAGTGCACCCCGGCCTCGAGCAGCTGTCGCATGGTGACGGCTGCCACGTGAGTCTCCTTTTTGGTTGTTCCTCCGCCCGCACTCGGCCTCTCCCCGGCACCGTGAGGCGCCCACCATGGGAGGGTTGCAGCGAGCGTGTGTATTTAGCGGCGGGAGTGTAGCAGTGGCCCGATCCGGGCCGGCCTCAGGCGTCGTCCGCTAGTCCGGCGGTGCGTCCGCTAGTACGGCGGCTCGATCATCCGGTTGCGCAGCGACATGACTGCCTTGGTGTGGATCTGACAGACCCGGGACTCCGTCACCGAGAGGACCTGGCCGATCTCGGCGAGGGTGAGGCCCTCGTAGTAGTACAACGTGACGACAAGCCGCTCGCGATCGGAGAGGCGTCCGATCGAATCGGCGAGGACGAACCTGGTCTCGGCGTTCTCGAAACTGCCGCCAGGATCGAGCGCGCGCTGATCGGCCAGCAGATCCCCCACGGACGCCGAATCCCGCTCCCCCGGATTCAGCAGCTCGTCGAGCGCCACGAAACCGAGATTCGACATCTCTCCAAGCTGGTTCTGGAGAGTCTCGACGGGCATGTCCATGTGATCGGCCAGCTCCTCGTCGCTGACGGACCGCTGCAGACTGTGCTCCAGTTCGGCGAGGCTCCGTTGGATCTCCCGCGCCTTGGCGCGCACGGACCGGGGCACCCAGTCCAGGGCGCGCAGTTCGTCGAGGATTGCCCCCTTGATCCGGTTCACGGCATAGGTCTCGAACTTGAAGCCGCGCTCGAGGTCGAACTTGTCGATGGCGTCGATGAGACCGAACGTCCCATAGGAGATGAGATCGGAGGGGTCGACGCTCTTTGGCAGACCTGAACGGATCCGCCCGGCCACGAACTTCACCAGCGGTGAGTAGTGGAGGATGAGACCCTCTCTGGCCTTGGCGTCGGCCGACTCCTTGAAGGTGTTCCAGAGTTCCTGGATCTCTTTTTCGCCGCGTTCATGCACGCGGGTGGGATCTCTCATAAACCGCCCTGAGGTGACGCCGAGTCACGGAAGTGTATAGCTGGGTGGTGCCTAGTTCAATGTGCCCCAGAAGCTCCTGCACGGCACGGAGGTCGGCGCCGTTCTCGAGAAGATGGGTGGCGAAGCTGTGACGAAGAGCATGGGGAAACGTGCCGAGTCGCCGCCGAACCACCCGGCGGATACCCCGAGTGTCGAGTGGGCCTCCCCGAACCCCGACCCACAGCGGTGACGCAGGGCCGGCAGGGGTGGTCTCCGGACGCATCAGCTTCGGTCGGGCTTCGTTCACGTAGCGATTCAGCGCCCGCAGAGCCGAACCGCCGACGGGCACCGTCCTGTCGCGGCCGCCTTTGCCGGTGACCCGGACGTAGGAGCCGTCGGCGTCGCGCGTCGTCATGGATGCGAGCTCGGAG
>JABDIW010000312.1 GCA_013003515.1 Acidimicrobiia bacterium | reverse complement strand
CGCGGCCTTCGGCCTTGGCGCGGGCCTCGGCGCTGCGACGAAGGATGGACTCGGGGAGCCCGGATGTGCCGCCGCCGGCAGGCGCTGCAGCTGGGGGCTCCGGGCTGGGGGCTGGTGCCTCGGGCTTGGCCGGTGGAGCTTCGCCCTTCATCTCGGCGAGGACTTCCTCGACGTCGCGGCCTTCGGCCTTGGCGCGGGCCTCGGCGCTGCGACGAAGGATGGACTCGGGTATCTCAGCCATGGTCTAGAGCGGCCCCGAGATTCCGCCGTCCTTGCGGACCCGCCAGAAGTGGACGGCCATGAAGATCACGATGATGAAGGGCAGGAACAAGACGTGGAGGACGTACCAGCGCAGCAACGTATCGGCCGTCACCTGCACACCGCCGAGCAGCACGAAGCTCACCTGTTCCCCGAACACCGGCGAGTAGGCGCCCATGTTCGATCCCACGGTCACGGCCCACAACGCCAGCTGATCCCAGGGAAGCAGATAGCCCGTGAACGACAGAAGCAGCGTCAGGAGCAGGAGGATGATCCCCACCACCCAGTTGAACTCTCGCGGCGGCTTGTAGGCGCCGTGGTAGAAGACGCGAGCCATGTGGAGGAACACCACGAGGACCATGGCGTGGGCGCCCCACCGATGCATGTTCCGCACCAGCTGCCCGAAGGGGACGTCGGTGGCCAGGGCCTGGATGTCCAGATAGGCCTGGGGTGACGTTGGCCGGTAATAGAACATCAGGAAGATGCCGGTGATCGTGAGCAGGATGAACAGGAAGAACGACAGGCCGCCGAGGCACAGGGTGTACGAGAGGCGCACCCCGTGGCGCTTCACCTTCACCGGGTGAAGGTGATAGAGCACGTTGTTCATGATGACGTAGGAGCGGTTGCGGGGACTGTCGGTGTAGCCCTCGCGGAACGGCGAGCCCGGACGGAAGACGCTCGACCACACCTGGCTGCTGCGGAGCTTGCTGGCTGCTTCCGCAGCCCGCTCCGCCAAGCCGACCCTTCCGTTCCCGTTCGCCACCTGTGCTCCTCCTCTCCGCCGTCAGTTTCGCTGCTCGCACGCAGCGATCAAACTCACCAGCGCACTCCGTACAGATATCCGTTCTTGTGGTCTCTCTGCCCGGTGTCGACCTCCCACGGGGCAACGTCGATGTCCTGGGCCTGAGCCGCCAGCGATCCCTCGAATTTACCCAGCGTGATCACGCCCGTCGGGCACCGGTCGATGCACAACGCGCACCTGGTGCACTCGTCCTCGTCGACGATGAACATGCCGAGTCCCTCATTGCCCTCGCGAGGATCGGCGACCCCGGTGGCCTCCGCCACGGCGTCCACCGAGACGTAGTGGATGCACTTCCACGGACAGATGTCGACGCAGCCTTCGCACAGGATGCACTCGGCCTGATCGATGTGCAGGAACTGTTTTGGCTTGACGGCACTCTTGAGGTAGTCCGCCGACACCGGGGCGAGCTGGTAGTCGTCGCGCATCGGAGGCGTCTCGAACCAAACGTCGTTCTTCGCCATCAGGACTCATCTCCGGGGACTCGCATCGGGCGCCCGTAGATGGAGACTTTGGTCTCCTTGGCCTTCTCGGCGGCCTTCTTCTGGTAGTCCTGCCACTTCACCATCGTTATGGCGATGGCGCCCAGGAGCACTGCGGCGTACGTGCCCGACACGATGTCTTTCAGTGCTGCGTATGACAGCGACACTTCGTTGTTCAGGGTCAGCCAGCTCGGGAGCGTGAGGAAGAGCTTCTGAGGCGTCCACTGCCATTGCGTCTGCGCCAGGGTGAGCCACTGATTGGGGATGATCCCGAAGAGGACGATCATCTCGGCGGTGAACAGGAAGGCGCCGATCGATGCCCTCGCCCAGGTGAGCTCACGGTTCCACAAGAACGCGATGGCGATGCCGAGCAACGCTATCTGTGAGCCGGTGACGGCGATGATCTGGCCGAGCAAGACCCAGAGCCATCCCCTGGGGATGAACGAGTAGATCTCGACGCCGAGGTTGTTGGTCTCGGGGAGGCCGGTGAAGTGGGCGAACAGCGATCCAATGAAGACGAGGGCCGTGCCAATGGCGGCCGCGCCGATGCCGAGGATGTGTCGCTGTCGATCGGTCATGATCTCCGGTACCTGAGTGGCGGCATTCTATGCATCCTGGCGCGATGACCGAGATTCACCTGCCGTGGACGGAGAGCAGATGGCCGCGTGGTCCCTCCGGCTAGGCTCCCCGCCGCATGACCGTCTCCGAAATCACCGAAGAGGTGGAGGCCCCAGCGGCCGATGAACGGCCTGTGGCGCGCCTTCAGCTGATCGTCGCCGGGCTCTTCCTCGTCTTCGGGGTCCTGGGACTCCTCATCATCTCGATCCAGCTCGTCTCGCCTGGCTTTCTCGGTGGTGTCGGGTTCCTGTCGTACGGGCGCATGCTCCCCAATGCCATGTCCGACGTCGTCAATGGCTGGCTCGTCCTCGGTTCGATCGCAGCGGCATTCGCCATCGTTCCCAGGGTGACGGGTGTGCCCTTGGCACGCCCCACCACCGCCATGGCTGCCCTCGGCCTGACGACGCTGGGGTATCTGATCGGCGGACTTGCTGTCCTGTTCGGCGGGTCTGAAGGCCGCTACCTCCTCGAGCTTCCGCTCTGGGCCGATGCCATCGTCCTGCTCGGCCTCGTCGCCGCCGCCAGGGTCGTGAGCGCCACCGCCGGGAAGGGGCGTGATCTTGCAGCCCCGGCCTGGTTCTTCGTGGCTGCGATGTGGTGGCTGGTGTTGCTACACATCGTCGGCAACATCCCCGGGGTCGTCGGGGTCAACTCAGCCATTCTGACGGCCTTCTACCGCGCCGGGCTCGTGGGCATGTTCTTCGCCATCGCCGGCTTGGGGATCGTCGCGTATTTGATCCCAGCCGAAACCGGAGCCACGGCGCCAGGCAACCGCCAGCTCACTCGCCTCGGGTTCTGGTCAATGGCGTTCGTGTGGGCGTGGACGGCTCCCCGGTTCCTCGTATTCAGCCCGGCCCCCGATTGGTACGAGACCATCGGCACCATGTTCTCCATCGGTCTCGTGGTCCCGGCGCTGATCGTCCTCGCCGACATCGCGGTCACGATGCGGGGCAGCTGGGAGAGGGCTTTTGCGTCGGTGCCGTTGAAGTTCGCCCTCGCCGGTGCCGGGATGTTCGCTCTCGCCGTGATCGTCAACCTCTTCCAGTCACTCCGTTCCGTCGGCGGGGTCGTGCAGTTCACCGAGTGGATGTCGGCCTATGACTGGCTGCTCTTTTTGGGGGCTTTCTCCTTCTGGCTGTTTGCGTTCGGGTATCACGAACTGGCGCGCCACACCGGATCGGTCGCGGTTCGGGCTGCGACGTGGCACCTGCGGCTCTCCACCATCGGTCTCGCCCTTGCCCTCGGCTCGATGTGGGTCGCCGGCCTCCAGCAGGGCCTGTACTGGGTGGGAGCAGCCAACGCCCAGGAAGCGCTACCGGTCGGTGACGGTGCCATCGGGTTCGTCGCACCGCTCGCCGCTCACCATGTCGTCCGGGTGGTGGGCATAGGCCTCTATCTCGTCGGAGCCCTGGTGTTCCTCGGTGTGCTCCTCAGGAGGGGAGCGTCGGTTGCACCGATCGGTGAGCTCCCCGACGTTGCCGCCGAGACTCCTGCCGAAAGCCCCGCAGAGGAGGAGACGGTCGAGGAAGACATGTTCGAGGACATCATCACCGTGGGCCCGATGCGTCGTCGCCGGGTGACGATCGGAGCGGTGAGCCTGTTCGCCGTGTCGTTTCTCTTCGTAGGGTTCTTCCCCATGCTCGAGGGAGATCACAGCACCCCGACACTGCTGGCAGACCAGGCCCGCGACTACGAAGGCCAAGCTGCCGACGGTCGTCAGATCTACCTCGCTGAAGGGTGCTGGTACTGCCACACCCAGCAGGTCCGTACTGCGGTGACAGACGTCGGGCTCGGCGGAGCCAGCCTTCCTGGTGACTACGCCTACGAGGTGCCTGCCCTGTTCGGCGAGCAGCGCATGGGGCCGGATCTCATGCACGTGGCAGAGCGCGACGCCGATGCCGGGGCGCTGGCCGCTCACCTCGCTGATCCGCAAGCCTCGAAGTCATGGTCGACCATGCCGTCCTACGACTATTTGTCCGATGCAGATATGAGTGATCTCGTCGCCTACCTGGGGACGCTGGAGGACTGATGCAGGAGTTCGCAGCCAAGATCGCCGAAGCCCACGGGTACCCCGTGGACATGGTCATGCGGTCCGCCTACGCACGCGCCGGAGCCGAGGGCAAGCCCGTGGAAGTCATCCTGGCCGAATGGGCGGGTGAAGAGGTTCCCGCCGAAGGGGCGGCTACGCCGACTCCGGCCGCACCGCCTCCTGCCGCCGCCCCGGAGGTCGCCGCCGAAGCCGAGGCGTTGCCCGACGGTCCGGTTGTCGAGGTGCTCGAGCCCACTGCCGACGCGCCACCTCCAGCTCCTGAGCCGGAGCCTGAACCCGTCAGGTCGCCCGGCCTCCCGCGTTGGCTCGTGGCCGCCTTTGTCGTGATCCCGGCTCTGGCTCTTCTCTACGGCATGACCGGTCCCAACGGACCTGACTGCGGGACTGCCGGCCAGCTCGCCATCGATGCTGAGACCGGTGTAGTCGAGAACTGCGACGGCACCGCCTACGGCGTCGAGATCGTCAACT
>JABDIW010000271.1 GCA_013003515.1 Acidimicrobiia bacterium | reverse complement strand
TCGAGGCCCTCGCGTTCGTGGGCCTCGAGGCTCTTCTTCTCGTCGTTCACGACTCGTCGTCCTCCACGATCTCGGCCTCGACGACGTCATCGTCGTCGCCGGCCTCTTCCGAGGCGACCTCGGTCTGCGAGGACTCGTAGATCTTCTGACCGAGGATCTGTGAAGCCGTGAGCAGCTCCTGGGTGGCAGTGCGCAGTGTCTCGGCAGGGGGCTCTTCGGTGAGCAGCTTGCGCAGATCTGTGATCTTGTCCTGGATCGGCTGCCGCTCGTCGTCGGTGAGCTTGTCGCCGTGCTCGGAGAGCTGACTCTCGATCTGATACGCCGTGTGATCTGCGGCGTTGCGCGCCTCTGCCGCTTCCTTGCGCTCGGCATCCTCGGCGGCGTGCGCCTCGGCGTCGGAGATCATCGAATCGATGTCGTCCTGGGCGAGGGCGGTGCCACCGGTGATCGTCACCTGCTGGCTCTGTCCGGTTCCGAGGTCTTTCGCCGACACGGCGACGATGCCGTTGGCATCGATGTCGAAGGTGACCTCGATCTGTGGCATGCCCCGCGGTGCCGGTGGGATGCCAGGCAGCTTGAAGCGACCGAGAGACTTGTTGTCACCGGCCATGGCCCGCTCACCCTGGAGGACGTGGATCTCCACCTCGGGCTGGTTGTTTGCCGCCGTCGTGAAGATCTCCGACCGGCGAGTGGGGATCGTCGTGTTGCGCTCGATCATCTTCGTGAACACGCCACCTTCGGTTTCGACACCGAGCGTCAGCGGGGTCACATCGAGCAGCAGGATGCCGGACACGTCACCCTTGAGCACGCCGGCCTGGATGGCGGCACCGAGGGCGACGACCTCATCAGGGTTCACCGTCTGGTTGGGGTCCTTGCCTGCCAGCTCCCTGGCGAGTGTCTGGATCGCGGGCATGCGGGTCGAGCCGCCGACGAGGATCACGTGGTCGATGTCCTCGAGCTTGATTCCACTGTCCTTGATGGCCTGCTGGAACGGCTTGCGGGTCCGCGCTACGAGATCCTCGGTCATCTTCTCGAAGTCGGCGCGGGACAGCTTCTCCAGCAAGTGGATGGGGCCGTCGGCTGTAGCCGTGATGAACGGCAGGTTGATCTCGGTCTCGGTGACCGAGGAGAGATCGATCTTGGC
>JABDIW010000246.1 GCA_013003515.1 Acidimicrobiia bacterium | reverse complement strand
CACCGAACACCGACATGAACGTCTCGTCGAGAACGACGATCGATTGGCCGATCATCAGGGGGATGGCGATGGCGAAGTACTCGCGCATCACGGGATGAGTCAGCGTGACCGGGCGTGCCACCTGCATTCCGGCCCGTCTCGCTCCCAGCCACTGGACGCCGAAGTTCCCGATCACCGCCCCGACGAGCACTCCCCACACGAAACCCACCGGGCTCGGCTCCCAGATCACGGCGTGGAGCAGACCGCCACCGATGATCCCCAGGTTGTAGATGATGGGAGCCAACGTGGGGATGACGAATTGGCCCTTCGAGTACTGGACCGCGGTCAGTAGTGCACCGGCCACGAAGAACACCTGGGCGGGCAGCACGATGCGTGTGTACAGGACCGTCTCTGAGATCTGTTCGGCGGTGAAATCCGGATATAGCCACTCGACCACGGTGGGGGCGGCGACCATCCCGATCACGACCAATCCCACCATTGCGGCCGTCAGCGGCCACAAGATGGCGTTGAATGCGGCCCAGCCTCCCTGTTCGTCATCGTCCGCCAGGTAGCGGGCGAAGATCGGTATGAACGTGATGGCCAGGAACCCGCCTGCCAGCAGGTAGTTGAGGAAGTCGGGGATGCGGAAAGCAGCGACGTATTGGTCGGTCGTTCCGTCCGCGCCCAACATGCCGGCGAAGAAGCTCTCCCGGAACACGCCGAGGATGCGCGACAGCAGCACCCCTCCGGACACGATGAGGGCTGAGACACCGATGCGGCGTCGGAGCGTGGTCTCGTCCACCACGGCACGCTACTCCGGGGGCTCAGCTCTCCCCGGTCACGTCCCGCCGCGACAGCAGCTGCGCGGTGACGATCACGCCGAGGGTCACCAGGATCGCCACCTTCACGATCGCCCCACCGAGACCGGGGGACACCGAGCCGAGCCCGAAGCCCTCCACGTCGATGAGGATTCGAGATCGCACCATTCCGGCAAAGGCGGAGAACCCGATCCGCCACAGGGAGGTGGGCGCCAGGCCCTCCAGGCCCCCGGCTATGGACTCCCAGATGAACACATACACGAGCCCGATGATGACGGCTCGCCTCACCAGGTATCCAAGGGGCACGAAGACGGCGACGTAGGCAGCGGTAGACAGCGCCAGACCGACGATGGTGGGCACCAGCGTGGTCCAGTCGTCGGCGGCGAGCGCGTAGGCGACCGTGACGAGTGCACCCGAGGTGGTGGCGAGTGCTGCGGCAGCCAGCCAGGCGGCCAGCATCTTGGCCGCGACGACGACCCAGCGAGGCACCGGCTTCAACAGCAGGAACGACAGGGTCCCGTCTCGTCGCTCACCGCCCAGGGCCGTGGCCGACATCGAGATCGCGGTCACGGGAGCCACGATGCCGAATACGAGGCTGGTGAGGATGCCGGCGTAGATGTCCACCCGATTGGCGGCACCGGAGTCCTGGACCGCAAGCACGTAGATGCCGACAGGAACCAGCGCCAGCAGGAGCAGCCCGATGATGCGCCGTCGTCCGACGAGCTGCCGGAGCGAAACACGGGAAATGGCGAACGCTGCGGTCATCGCCGCTCCACCAGGTAGCGGAACACGCTCTCGAGCGACTCATCTTCGGGCTCGTACCCGGTCAGCGTCACCCCGATGTCACGTGTGATCGCTGCGATGGCCAATCCCATTGCATCCAGGTTGCGGGTGGCGAGGTGGATCGACCCGTCCTCGACGACGATCGACTCGACGGTCGGCTCCTGGATGAGCCGGGAGGCGAGCGTGCGGGTGTCGTCGGTGGAGATCTTGAGCCGGTAGGGGATGTCGGCCATCGCCGCTCGGATGGCGCCGATGTCCCCCGCGGCGGCCAGCTTCCCGTCGACGATGGCGAGGATGCGGTCCGTCATCCGCTCCACCTCGGCCAGGACATGTGAGCTGACGATGACCGTGTGGCCGGTGTCGCCGAGGTGACGGAACAGTGAGATCAGGCGTGCTCGCTGGACCGGGTCGGTCCCGTTGAGCGGTTCGTCGAGGACGAGCACCAGCGGCTCGTGGACCAGGGCGGCCGCCACCTTGATCCGCTGCTTCATGCCCTTGGAGTATCCGGCGATGTCACGGTCGGCGTCGTCGCGGAGCCCGACCTCATCGAGCGCTCGGTCTGCCTCGAGCTTGGGGTT
>JABDIW010000219.1 GCA_013003515.1 Acidimicrobiia bacterium | reverse complement strand
GATCCCGAGAGCCGCCATCGTCGGCGGGAAGCTGATCGCAGCGTTCGTGCTCGGCCTCGTGTCGATGCTGGTCCTGTGGATCGCCAGCTCACTGGTGATGGGGGCCGAGTGGGGCAATCCAGTCGGGGTCATCGTGCTGATCGTGGCCGGGGTGATAGCCGCCATGGGCGTCACGGCGCTCGTTGCCGCCTTCGCCCGGACCGCCGAGCAAGCCGGTGGATACGCCGCCATCGTCGCCGTGGTTCTGGGACTGCTGGGGGGAACCTTCTTCCCCGTGAGCCAGGCGTCCGGGTTCTTCTCCCTGGTCAGCAAGATCGCTCCGCACCGCTGGCTGATGGACGGGTTCAACCTGCTCACCGCCGGTGATCCGGTTTCGGCGGTGATCCCCTCCGCCCTCGCAGCCGTCGCCTTCGGTGTCGTCACCGGGGTGATCGGCTTGCTGATGGCTCGCAAGATGGTGCTGACATCATGAAGGTGCTCACGATCGCAACGAACAGCGTCGTGCGCCTGTTCCGCGAGCGCACCAACATCTTCTTCGTCTTCATCCTCCCGTTGCTGCTCGTGATGATCATCGGGCTCGTGTTCGGCGGCGGGTTCACTCCGCGTATCGGATTGGTCGTCGAGGACGATGGGCCGCTCAGCCAGCAGCTGATCGCCGCCATCGAGGAGATCGACGGCGTCGACGTCACCACCGCAGCATCGGAACAGGAGGTGCGCGACGACATCCGCCGCAACGATCTGGAGGCCGGGGTGGTGATCCCGGCCGGGTTCGACGCCAACCTCCGCGCGGGCACTCCTTCGGCGGTGCAGTTCATCGCCGCCGTCGGTACCGGGGGGTTCGAGATCCAGAGTCTCGTCAACGCCGAGGTCACCCGTCTCGACTCGATCGTGCGGTCGGCGCAGTTCGCCTGTGAGCAGGGGGCCTGTGACCAGATGACCGGCCTGGTCGCAGCCGGCACCGCCATCGAAACGCTCGACGGGGTGTCGGTCGAACGGATCGGTGAGCAGTCGTCATCGTCGATAGGTCAGTTCGACCTCGGGGCAGCCCAGAACCTGGTCCTGTTCATGTTCGTCACCGCTCTGGCCGGTTCCGCTGCGCTCATCCAGTCGCGTCGCCTCGGCGTGTCACGACGCATGCTCTCGACGCCGACGAGTGCCACCACCGTGGTCGCTGGTGAGACCCTCGGCCGCTTCTTCGTGACGATGGTCCAGGGCGTCTTCATCATCGGTGTCGCCGCGGTCGCTTTCGGCGTCGACTGGGGAGATCCGCTCGCCGCCTCGGTTCTGGTCGTCGCGTTCGGCCTGGTGGGTACAGGTGCCGGGATGCTCATGGGGTCGCTGTTCAGCAACGACGAGCAGGCCGGCGGCATCGGGACCTTCCTCGGACTCGGCCTCGGTGCGCTTGGAGGATGCATGGTTCCGCTCGAGGTGTTCTCCGACTCGATGACGACCGTCGCCCACATCACCCCTCATGCATGGGCGCTCGATGGATTCAGCGATCTCATCCGCCACGACGGCGGCCTGTCGGACGTCCTCCCCGAGGTGGGGGTCCTGCTCGCAGGCGGCCTGGCTCTCATCCTCGTGTCGGGTGTCGTGTTCCGCCGGGTCCTCACCAGGTAGACCGGACCCGACGGGACGGTGGGTAGCATCCCGCCGATGCCCGTCGAGATAGATATCGCCAAGGTCGCCCGTCTCGCCCGTCTGGCCCTCTCCGATGAGGAGCTCGCCACGGTGGGTCGTCAGCTGAGCGACATCCTCGAACACGCCGCCCAGGTCCAGGCGTTGCCGACCGATGGGGTGCCGCCGACGTCGCATCCCATTCCCATGGTCAACTCGTTCCGCGACGATGAGGTGACCCCCTCGCTCGATCGCGACGAGGTGCTGTCCCAGGCTCCCGACGCCATCGATGGCTACTTCCGCGTCCCCCGGATCCTGGACGAAGAGTGACCGACCTCGCCGATCTCACCATTGCCGAGGCTCGTGCCGCTCTCCGCTCGGGCACGGCCACATCCGTCGATCTGCTGGATGCCGTCCTGGCCAGAGCCGGCGTCACCGAGGCCCAGCTCCACGCCTACCTGACCCTCGACCGGGACGGCGCCCGGGCCGCTGCCGAAGCGGCCGACGCCCGGCTGGCTGCGGGTGATGACGCCGGTCCGCTCCATGGCATCTCCGTCGCGGTCAAAGACAACATGTGCACCCGGGGTGTCGAGACGACGTGCTCGTCGCAGATCCTCGCTGGGTGGGTCCCGCCCTACGACGCCACCGTTGTCGAGCGCCTGCGGGCCGCCGGCGCCGTGATCGTCGGCAAGACCAACCTCGACGAGTTCGCGATGGGATCGTCCACCGAGAACTCGGCGTACGGCCCCACTCGCAACCCATGGGACCCCGACCTCGTCCCCGGTGGCAGCTCCGGAGGGTCGGCTGCGGCGGTAGCCGCCGGTTCTGCGTTCGGGGCACTCGGCTCCGACACGGGCGGCTCGATTCGCCAGCCCGCCGCACTGTGCGGCGTTGTCGGGGTGAAGCCCACCTACGGGCTGGTCAGTCGGTATGGGCTTGTCGCCTTTGCATCGTCGCTGGATCAGATCGGGCCTCTGTCGAAGACCGTCGGCGACAGCGTTTCCATGCTCGACGCGATCGCAGGTCACGACATCCACGACGCCACCAGCTACCGAGGTGACGTACCTGACTTCGGAGCCGATCTCGAGACCGGGGTGAAGGGTTTGCGTGTCGGAGTGGTTCGTGAACTCATGGGTGACGAGATCGACGGCGAGGTGCGCGGCTCGGTGCGTTCGATGCTCGACAAGCTTGCCGACGCCGGCGCCGAGATCGTCGATGTGTCCATGCCGGCCGCGGAGTATGCGCTGTCGGCCTACTACCTGATCGCCCCTGCAGAGTGCTCCGCCAACCTGGCTCGTTTCGACGGCGTGCGCTACGGGCTCCGCGTCGACGGGGCGACGACCGAAGAGATGATGGCGGCAAGCCGGGCCGAGGGCTTTGGCCCCGAGGTGAGGCGCCGCATCCTGCTGGGCACCTATGCACTGTCCGCCGGCTATTACGACGCCTTCTACGGCCAGGCACAACGGGTCCGCACCCTGGTGCGCCGGGACTTCGAAGCCGCCTATCAACAGGCAGACGTGCTGGTGTCACCCACCAGCCCCACCACGGCGTTCGCCCTGGGTGCCAAGGCAGACGACCCCATCGCCATGTATTACTCGGACGTGTGCACCATCCCCTCCAATCTCGCCGGAGATCCCGGGTTGTCCCTGCCCATCGGTGGCGACGGGGCGGGCCTGCCCATCGGGATGCAGGTGATGGCGCCGGCGCTGGGGGAGCGACAGATGTTC
>JABDIW010000158.1 GCA_013003515.1 Acidimicrobiia bacterium | reverse complement strand
ATGAACAGCGTGAACAGGATCTTGTTCCGCAGATCGTGGATGCGGAACATGTTTCTGAAGACGGACAGCATCTGGGATTACCTTCGTGGACGGGCGGGGGACATATCGTAGAGGCCGTGTGCCACTGTGCAGGGGCAGGTCACTCGATGATCTCCACCGAGCCACCGGCCGCTGTGATCTTTTCGACGGCGCCGACGCTGAAGGCGTGGGCGCGAACGGTCAGCTTGTGGGGCACGTCGCCCTCGCCGAGGACCTTGACCCGGCCCCGGGCCTTGATCAATCCCCGCTCACGAAGCTCGTCGGGACCCACGGTGGTGCCTGCGGCGAAGTCACCGAGACGCTCGACGTTGACCACGGCGAAGTACTCCTTGTTGGGGTTCTTGAACCCCTTGAGCTTGGGCAGACGACGCTGCAGCGGCATCTGACCGCCCTCGAACCCACGGCGCAGCTTGCTGCGGGCCTTGAGCCCCTTGGTGCCACGGCCGGCGGTCTTGCCGCGACGACCGCTCTCACCGCGACCGACGCGGATCTTGCGTTTGCGCGACCCGTCGGCCGGCTTGAGATGGTGGAGTTTCACGAGACCTCCTCGACGTCGAGCAGGTGCCGAGCCCGGTTGATGAGGCCCCGCACGTCGGGCGTGTCAGGGCGAACCGTCACCTGGTTGATCTTGCGGAGTCCCAGGGTCTCAACCGTGGCCCGCGTCTTGGGCTTCTCCCCGATGGTGCTCTTGACGAGCGTGATCTTCAGTTCCTTGGCCATCAGCCGTCACCGCCTCCGGAGGTCCTCATGATCTCCGACGACCGGTATGCCGCCAGCAGCGCCGGAGGGAATGCCTCCTCGGCGCTGATCCCACGGGCCTTGGCCACCTCGTCGGGACGTTGCTGGGTGGTGATGGCGTTCATCGTCGCCTTGGCGACGTTGATGTGGTTCGGCGAGCCCAGCGACTTGGCGAGGACGTCGCGGATCCCGGCGGCCTCGAGGATCTGGCGAACGGCTCCCCCGGCGATGACGCCGGTACCGGGCGCGGCCGGCTTGAGCAGCACCCGCGATGCGCCGTGCACACCGATGTTCTTGTGAATGATGGTGGTGCCGGCCATGGGGACGTCGACCATCCCGCGGCGCGCCAGCTCCATCCCCTTCTGGATGGCAGTCGGGACCTCGGTCGCCTTGCCGTACCCGATGCCGACCTTGCCCTTGCCGTTGCCGACTGCGACGAGCGCGGTGAACGAGAAGCGGCGGCCGCCCTTGACGACTTTGGCGACGCGGTTGATGTTGATCACCCGCTCGTCGAACTCTGACCTGTTGCGATCGCGATCCATGAATGTCTCCTAGAGCTTCAGGCCCGATTCGCGGGCGGCGTCTGCGAGGGCCTTGACCCTGCCGTGATACGGAAACCCACCGCGGTCGAAGACGACCTCTTCGACACCGGCGGCCTTGGCGCGCTTCGCCAAGAGCTTGCCGACCTCGGCAGCGGTCTCCTTGTTGAGGGACTTCGACCGCAGAGCCTTCTCGTGCGACGTGGCAGCGGCCAGTGTGGCTGCTTTGTCGTCGTCGATGACCTGGGCGTAGATGTATCGATTGGACTTGTAGACCGCGAGACGCGGCGTTGCCGTCGTCCCGTGGACCTTCTTGCGGACCCGGAAGTGGCGGCGGCGACGGGCGTGGGCGCGTGACTTGGTCATGCGGTGACACCTGCCTTTCCTGCCTTGCGGCGAACGACCTCGTCGATGTAACGGATGCCGTTGCCCTTGTAGGGCTCGGGGGGCCGCACCCGGCGCACGTTGGCGGCGAACTGGCCGACGCTCTCGTTCGAGATTCCGGTAATGATGATGCGGGTCTGCTCGGGGATCTCCACCGACACGTCGGAAGGGATGTCGAGAAGCACGTTGTGCGAGAACCCGACCTGCAGTTCGATCTGACTGCCCTTCATCGCGGCGCGATAGCCGACGCCGACGAGCTGCAGCTCCTTGGAGAAACCGTCGGTGACACCGGTGACCATGTTGGCGACAAGTGCCCGTGACAGACCGTGGAGAGCCCTGGACTCGCGCTCGTCGTCCTTGCGGGTGAGGCGAAGCTCACCGTCGACGACCTCGATGGTCACGGCGTCGGGCAGCCTGCGCTCCAGGCTGCCCTTGGGTCCCTTCACGACGATGTCCTGACCCGAGATGGATGCCTCGACGCCAGAGCCGAGCGTGATCGGAGCCTGACCGATGCGACTCATCACCACACCTCGCAGACGATCTCGCCACCGACGTTGCGCCGGCGCGCTTCCCTGTCTGTGAGCAGGCCCTCGGACGTCGACACGATCGAGACGCCGAGCCCACCACGGACGCGGGGCAGATCGGTGGCTGCCGAGTACACCCGGTGACCGGGCGTGGAGATGCGGTTGAGGCCCTTGATGATCCGCGACCGTTCCGGCCCGTACTTCAGGGTGACGACCAGCTCTTTGCGAGCGCCCTCGCCTGTTTCGGTGACGGAGTCGACGTAGCCCTCTTCCTTGAGGATCTGGGCGATCGAGTGCTTGATCTTCGATGCGGGCATGGACACGGTCGGGTGCAGCGCCTGGTTGGCGTTACGGACCCGGGTGAGCATGTCGGCGATTGGATCGGTGTTCATTACCAGGATGACTTTCTGACTCCGGGGAGCTCGCCGCGGTGGGCCAGCTCGCGTACACAGATACGACACATGCCGAACTTGCGGAGATACGCCCGGGGCCGACCACAACGGCGGCACCGGTTGTATGCCCGCGAGCTGAATTTCGGCTTGCGGTTTGCCTTTGCGATGAGTGATTTCTTTGCCATCAGACGCCTGCCTGCTGCTTGCGGAACGGAAAGCCGAACGCTTCGAGCAGGGCACGCCCATGCTCATCTTCGGTGGCGGTCGTACAGATGGTGATGTCCATCCCCCGCACTTTCTGCACCTGGTCGTAATCGATCTCGGGAAAGATGAGCTGCTCGTTGACGCCGAACGTGTAGTTGCCCCGACCGTCGAACGAACGAGGGTTGAGACCACGGAAGTCACGGACACGGGGAATCGCGATGGCGATGAGCCGGTCGAAGAACTCCCACATCCGGTCGCCGCGCAAGGTGACAGACGCTCCGATGGGCATTCCCTCACGGAGCTTGAAGTTGGCGATCGACTTCTTCGCCTTCGCCACCTTGGGCTTCTGTCCCGTGATGATCGTCAGGTCGGTGACGGCGGCACCGATGAGCTTCTTGTCACCGGCAGCGTCGCCAACACCCATGTTCACGACGATCTTGTCGAGCGTCGGCACCTGCATGATGTTGTCGAGGGTGAGCTGCTTGTGCAACGCGTCGCGCACCTCGTCGCGGTATCTGGTCTTGAGACGGGGTTCCATCAGAGGTCCTCTCCACAGCGGCGGCAGACCCGCAGCTTGTTGCCGTCGTTGTCGAAGCGGTAGCCGACACGCGTCGGGCCGTCGCACGATGCGCACAGGATCATGACGTTGGACACATCGATCGGCATGTCCTTGTCGATGATTCCGCCCTGCATCGTCTGGCCTGTGGCTCGCTGATGCTTGCGGGCCGTGTTGACGCCCTCGACGATGATCTTCCCCTTGTCGGGCATGACCCGTGCGATCTTGCCCTCACGGCCGGCGTCCTTGCCTGCCATGACCCGCACGGAGTCTCCGGAACGGAGTTTCATCACAGCACCTCCGGGGCCAGCGACACGATGCGCATGAACCGCTTGTCTCGCAGCTCACGCCCAACGGGCCCGAAGATGCGAGTGCCGCGGGGCTGCTGCTGATCGTTGATCAGGACGCAGGCGTTGTCATCGAAGCGGATGTAGGTGCCATCGGGGCGGCGTGCTTCCTTGCGGGTGCGCACGACGACTGCCTTGACGACCTCGCCCTTCTTGACGGCTCCGCCGGGGTTGGCGTCCTTGACCGTGCCGACGATCACGTCACCGAGACCGGCGTAGCGCCGGCCCGAGCCGCCAAGCACGCGGATGCAGAGGACCTCTCGGGCCCCCGAGTTGTCCGCCACCTTCAGTCGGCTCTCTTGTTGGATCATCGAGCACGCTCCAGCACTTCTTCCACCCGCCACCGCTTCGACTTGGACATGGGACGGGTCTCCACGATGCGAACCGTGTCACCGACGCGCGCCTCGAAAGACTCGTCGTGAGCATGGAATCGCTTCCGAACCGGCACGGTCTTGCCGTACAGCGGGTGCCGCTTCGAATCGCGGACCTCAACGGTAACCGTTTTCTGACGGGCATCCGAAACGACGACGCCCACCCGCATCTTGCGGCGGCTGCGGTCACTCATGAGTCCTCCGAGCGGTCGAGTTGCTGTTCACGCCAGGCAGTGAGTTCCTGCTGGCGCATGACGGTGCGGATCCGGGCGATGTTGCGTTTGACGGCCGGGATCTCTGCAGTGTTGTCGAGCTGGTTGGTGGCGAGCTGGAAACGGAGGTTGAACAACTCCTCCTTGGCCTCACCGAGCATCCCCACGAGTTCCTCGAACGAGTGCTTGTGGAGGTCTGTGGCCTTCATATGTCCTCCCGCCGGATGAACTTGGTGCGGACGGGGAGCTTGTGCCCGGCGCGGCGCATGGCCTCGCGGGCGAGCTCTTCGTCGATGCCCGACATCTCGAACATGACCCGGCCGGGGCGCACGACGGCCACCCAGTACTCGGGGCTGCCCTTGCCGGATCCCATGCGGGTCTCGGCCGGCTTCTCGGTGATCGGCTTGTCGGGGAAGATGGTGATCCACACCTTGCCGCCACGCTTGATGGTCCGGGTCATGGCAATACGAGCCGCCTCGATCTGGCGGGCGGTGATCCACCCCGGCTCCATCGACTGCAGGCCGAACTCGCCGAACACCACCTTGGATCCGCGCTGCGCTTTTCCGCGCATGCGGCCCTTCTGGGTCTTGCGATACTTGGTGCGCTTCGGCATCAACATGTCACTCGGACTCCTCGTCGGTGGCCGTGGCGTCGGCCGCAGGGACATCGTCTGGTTCAGGTGCCACCGGCGTCGCGGAAGCCTCAGGCGTCGCCTTGGTCTCGGCCGATTCGGGCGCTGCCGGTGTCTCGGCAGCGTCAGGCGTCGTCTTGGTCTCCTCGGACGGAGCAGGCTTCGCCTCCTCTGTCGGGGTAGTGACGTCCTGACGGGCCTCGTCGAGCTCGGACTTCGCCTCGGCGACCGACGGCTTGCGCTTGCCGCCACCGGCCTCGATGAGACGCTTGCCGCCACCGGTGCGCTTGCCGCCACCGGCCTCAACCAGTCGCTTGCCGCCACCGGCCTCGATGAGGCGGCTGGAGCGATCGGCCCCGGCTGCCTGCTCGGCGCGAGCCTTCGGTGAAGGAGCCCGGCGCTTGGCGGGGCCACCGGCTGCGAGCCGAGCCTCGGCCGCGATCTTCTCGCGGTTCGCCGACAGCGAAGGCAGCACGTCGCCCTTGTACACCCACACCTTGATCCCGATTGCTCCCACCGTCGTGCGGGCCGTGGCCTGACCGAAGTCGACGTCGGCACGCAGCGTGTGCAACGGGACACGGCCCTCGAGGTACCACTCGCGACGGCCCATGTCTGCGCCGCCGAGACGGCCCGACGCCTGGACGCGGACGCCCTGGGCACCGGCCTTGAGGGCGGTCTGAACCGTGCGCTTCATCGCACGACGGAACGAGACACGGCCTTCGAGCTGATCGGCTACCGATCGCGCCAGCAGGGCGGCGTCGGTCTCGCCGTTCTGGACCTCGATGACATTGAACTTGACGATGCGGCCGGTCATCTTCTCGAGTGCGCTGCGGAGACGCTCCGCCTCCGAGCCGGAACGGCCGATGACCACTCCGGGACGAGCGGTGTGCACGTCGATCTGGATCTTCTTGTCACCGATCCGCTCGATCTCGATACGCGAGACGGCGCCGCGGGTGAGCTCACCGCGCAGAAAGTCGCGGATCTTGGCGTCCTCGACGACGTTGTCGGCGTAATCCTTTTCGGCGTACCAGCGGGATTTCCAGTCGGTGGTGATCCCGAGGCGCAAGCCGTATGGATGGATCTTCTGTCCCATCAGTCGTCGTCCTCCTCGGTGCTCACCACGATCGTGATGTGGCTGGTGCGCTTCTCGATGCGGGTGGCCCGTCCTCGAGCCCTGGGGCGGAATCGCTTCAAGGTGGGGCCTTCGTCGGCGAAGGCCTCGGCCACCACCAGCTCGTCCGCATCGAGTGCGAGGTTGTGCTCTGCGTTGGCGACGGCCGACTTCAAGGCCTTCTTGATCGGATCGGCGGCGCGCCGGTTGGTCAAGGCGAGCACGTGCTCGGCCTCGGTCACGGGCAAGCCGCGTACGAGGTCCAGCACACGCCGCACCTTGAACGGTGACTGGCGCACGAAACGAGCGTGGGCAGTGGCCTTCATCGGCGCACGACCGCCTTTTCTCCGGTGTGCCCACGGAATGTGCGGGTCGGCGCGAATTCGCCGAGCTTGTGACCGACCATCGACTCGGTGACGTACACCGGGACGTGCTTGCGGCCATCGTGGACGGCCAGGGTGAGGCCGACCATCTCGGGGATGATCGTCGAACGGCGACTCCAGGTCCGGATGACCCGCTTGTCGCCGGAGGCATTCGCCGCTTCCACCTTCTCGAGCAGGTGTTCGTCGACGAAAGGCCCCTTCTTGAGGCTGCGGGCCATTACTTCCTTCCCTTCTTGGTGCGACGGCGAACGATGTACTTGTCAGAGGCCTTCTTCTTGTTGCGGGTGCGCGCTTCCGGCTTGCCCCAGGGGCTCACCGGGTGACGACCGCCAGAGCTGCGGCCCTCGCCACCACCGAGCGGGTGGTCGACGGGGTTCATGGCCACACCACGGGTCTGAGGGCGCTTGCCCTTCCAGCGGCTGCGGCCGGCCTTGCCGATCTTGACGAGCTCGGCATCGGTGTTGCCGACCTGCCCCAGCGTGGCCCGGCAGTCGAGCGGCACCTGTCGCATCTCGCCAGACGGAAGACGCAGCAGAGCCATCCCGCTCTCCTTGGACATGAGCTGGATGGAGGCACCGGCGGATCGACCGAGCTTGGCCCCTCCCCCGGGTCGCATCTCCACGGCATGGACGATCGAACCGACGGGGATGTTGCGCAACGGGAGCGCATTCCCGGTGGTGATCTCAGCACCCGAGCCAGACACGACCATGGCGCCCGTTTCGAGCCCGACCGGAGCCAGGATGTAGCGCTTCTCGCCGTCCAGGTAATGGAGGAGGGCGATGCGGGCGTTGCGGTTCGGGTCGTACTCGATGCCGGCCACCTTGGCGGGCACGCCGTCCTTGGTGCGACGGAAGTCGACGATGCGGTAGCGCTGCTTGTGACCACCGCCGCGATGGCGCGAGGTGATGCGGCCATACGAGTTGCGGCCGGACGAGCGCTTCTTCTTGTCGAGCAGCGTCTTCTCGGGCTTCGACTTGGTGATGGACGCGAAGTCCGACACCGTCTGGAATCGACGGCCCGGTGAAGTCGGCTTGTGCTTCTTTACTCCCATGTCATACCTCGAAGATGTCGATCGAGCTGCCCTCGCGCAGCCTGATGAGGGCTCGCTTCGAGTTCGGCCGGCGTCCGGTCACCCAGCCCTGGCGCTTGCGCTTGCCACGGCGGTTGATGGTCCTGACGCTGTCGACCTGAACATCGAAGATGTTCTGGATCGCTTGTTTGATCTCTGTCTTGTTCGCCGTGGGATGCACGATGAACGTGTACGTGTTCTCGTCCTGGATGAGGTCGTAGGACTTCTCGGACACGACCGGGCGCAACACGACGTCGCGGGGGTCCTTCATTCCTCCTCACCTCCTGCAGTCACGGCTGGAGCGGTGTCCTCGTCATCGGCCACGGGGGTCGCGGTGGCAGCCGCCGTGGGCGGCCCGGCGACCAGCCGGTCGAGGGCGGTCTTGGAGAACAGCACGGTGTCGGCCCACAGCACGTCGTAGGTCGTCAACCGCAGCGGTCGAGACAGACGGGCGGAGGGCAGGTTGTTGAAGCTCTTCTCGGCGATGTCGTCGCCGTAGTCGATGACCAGCAGCACCTTGCCGTCGATGCCGATCGACTCGAGCAGGCCCTTGGCCTGTTTCGTCTTGGGGCCCTCCCAAGCGAACTCGTCGACGATCTTGACCTTCTCGGCGGCGGCGCGAGCCGACAGTGCAGAACGCAACGCCAGACGCTTCATCTTCTTGGGGGTCCGCTGCGAGTAGTCGCGAGGCTTGGGACCATGGGCGACGCCGCCACCGGCCCATTGCGGAGAGCGGATCGACCCGTGACGGGCCCGACCGGTCCCCTTCTGGCGCCATGGCTTGCGACCACCGCCCCGCACCTCGGCGCGGGTCTTGGTCGAGTGCGTTCCGGCGCGGGCAGCGGCGAGCTGCGCGTTGACCACCTGATGCATCACCGGGACGTTCGGCTCGATGCCGAAGAGTCCCTCGTCGAGATCGACGACGTCGACTCGCTTGCCGGCGACATTGAACATCTCTGCGCTAGGCATTGGCCTTCACCGCCTCCCTGATCACCACGACCGCGCCCTTGGGCCCGGGGACGGCGCCACGCAACATGAGGAGGTTGCGCTCGGCGTCGACTGCGGCGACCTCGAGATTCAGGTGGGTCTGGCGGGTGCCGCCGAGACGGCCTGCCATCCGCTTGCCGCGGAAGACCCGTGACGGAGTGCTGGCAGCGCCGATAGACCCGGGAGCGCGATGGACACGGTGCGCACCGTGCGAGGCACCCTGGCCCTTGAAGTTGTGGCGCTCCATGACTCCGGCAAAGCCCTTGCCCTTGGTGTATCCGGTGACATCGGCCTTCGTGCCCGTCTCGAACACGTCGCCGACGGTGATCTCCTGACCGGGCTTGAACCCCGACGCGTCATCGACACGCACCTCGAGGAGGTGTCGGTAGGGGTCGAGACCGGCCTTGGCATAGTGACCGGCCTGGGCCTGGTTCGCCTTCGAGGCCTTCATCGGCTTGAAGGCGATCTGAATGGCGTCGTAGCCATCGGTGGCCTCGGTCTTGACCTGCACGACGCGAACCGGGCCGGCCTTGATGACCGTCACCGGAATCACATTCGACTCCTCGTCGAAGATCTGTGTCATACCGAGCTTCTCGCCCATGATCGCCTTCATGTCTTGATCTCCACCTCGACACCGGCAGGCAGATCGAGACGCATCAACGAGTCGACCGTCTTGGGCGTCGGCTCGAGGATGTCGATCAACCGGCGGTGAATCCGCAGCTCGAAGTGCTCACGGCTGTCCTTGTCGACGTGAGGCCCGCGAATCACGCAGTACTTGTGAATCTTGGTCGGCAACGGCACCGGCCCCTTGATCTTCGCCTGGGTGCGCAACACGGTTTCCGTGATCTTGCGCGCCGACTCATCGATCACGTTGTGATCGTATGCCTTCAGGCGAATCCGAATCCGATGTTCGTCTGCCATGTCCTCGTGTCTCTCTCTCAGCCCTGTTCGTGTCTACTCGAGGATCTTGGTGACCCGGCCGGCGCCAACCGTCCGTCCACCCTCACGAATCGCGAACCGCAAACCCTCATCCATCGCGATCGGAGCAATCAACTCCACCGTCATCTCAGTGTTATCACCAG
>JABDIW010000205.1 GCA_013003515.1 Acidimicrobiia bacterium | reverse complement strand
GATCCCGCATCCCCTTCTCGTGGAAGAACCAGTCGGCGAGGAAGGTGAACTCGAGCGGTGCCACAGGACACTTGAAGGGCATCTCCATGATGTTGGTGACCATGCGTCCGCCTTCCCACGTGCGGAGCTTCTCCGCCAGGGCCATGGCACCATCGAAGGTGTAGAACTCATGGATCGACTTGCGCCACTCGCCATCGGTGAGACCTGGTGTTTCGTCTGGCTCCGGATGGGTTCCGGTGGCGATGACGAGGTAGTCGTAGTCGAGTGTGTCGCCATTGGTGAGTCGGACCTTGTTCGCCTCCGGCTCGACGACCTCGATGCCTGACGTGATCAGATCGACGCCTTGAGGCACGAACTCACGCGTCGTCTTGACGACGTCGGACGGTCGATACACCCCGAACGGGATGAACAGGAACCCGGGTTGGTAGTAGTGCGTCTCGTCCTGATCGACGATCGTGATCTGCCACTCCTGCGTGTCGAGGCGAGGCCGGATCTTGTTGACGACCATGGTGCCGGCTGTTCCGGCCCCCAGGACGACGAGTTTCTTCACGTGATTCTCCTTCTATTGAACACCGGTCAGCGAGGCGATGGCCCGCAACCGGTCGGCTGATTGGCTGTGATCTGAGATGACGCGAGACAGGGCGTTGGCGATGCGCGGCAGGGCGGCCTTCACTTCCTGCTTTCGCAGGCGATCGAGGTAGAAGACCTCCTCGATGTGCCCGGTGACGGTGGTCGGGTCGAGTCCGACCAGCTGGGCGCCGGCCACGACATCGGCGACGGGTGGGGGCCACGGCTCGGCGGCGACTCCACCGGCGAGCACCATCCCGAGGAGGCGGTCGCCCGACCGGAGGTACCCGTGGATGCACTCGAAACCGAGTGCCGTCGGCACGTACTGGGTGGTGAGGTCATTGCCCTCGTCGGCGGTCCAGGTCTGGACACAGCGCTCGAGGACCTCGGGATCGCCACCGATGGCATCCATGAGGCCACACGGGTTGGCGACCGGTGTGATCGGCCGCCCCTCCATGTCGGTGAGGACCATCATCACGCCGAGCAGCTCGGCAAAGACCTGGAGCAGGCTGGAGAGGGCTCCGAGCGGGATGTCCTCGTTCAGCTTGGCGACGGGTGGCTCGGGGAGCTGGGCTGACTGATTGCCTTCGAGCCAGGCGCTGATCTGGTCGGCAGGGAAGCGCCATTGACGCCCCACCTTGACCGCCGGGATCCTGCCGCCCTCGGCCATCCGGTAGACGGTGGACTTGTCGACCTTGATCAACTCGAGGACCTGACGTGTGGTGAGGAACTCTTCGGTCATGGCATGGCCCAAGCAATCGGTGTATGCATCTCCTGCACCGTATGCAAGATGCATGAGATGCATTAGAGGCGAAAGGCCCTATTGGAAGTCGCTAGTCCCTAGTCCCTAGCCCGAAGAGTCCCGGTCCCTGGTCGACGACCTGCGCTCCTGGGATCTGGCTAGGGACCAGCAGCTAGGGACTAGGAACCGAGTGCTGCTCCGCAGCGCTCGGTTCCTTGACAGATTCGGTCTTCTCGTGTGGGATGGGTGCCAGCACGCGAGGGAGGCCCTCCGATGATCTTCAACCCTGCCGGCCACTGACACGAAGCCGCTCGCGCGCGACCTCCTTCAGGCTTCGAATCTCCTCTGATCGTCACTGACGTGGCGCGCGCTCCGGCTTCGGTACGGCCGTATCCGACCCGTCCTTCAACGCGACGACCCCGAGAACGAGAGACCACATGATTCCCATCAAGAGCTACTGGAGGCTCCTCAAGACCTACCTCCGCCCGTACCGGGCGCGGGTCGTGGTCTTGACGACCCTGCTGTTCTCGGGAATCGCCCTTCAGGTGATCAACCCGCAGATCATCAGGATCTTCATCGACCGCGCCACGGAGGGGACCGAACTCGACGCGTTGCTCGGCATCTCGGTGGTGTTCATCCTGATCGCCGTGGTCCAGCAAGCGCTGGCCGTCGTTGCAACGTATTTCGCACAGCAGATCGGGTGGTCGGCGACCAACGAGCTTCGTCGCGACCTCGCTGACCATCTGCTGCACCTCGACATGGGATTCCACAAGACCCATACGCCCGGAGAGCTGGTCGAGCGTATCGATGGCGACGTCACGGCGTTGTCGAACTTCTTCTCCCAGTTCGTGATCCATGTCGTCGGCAACGTGGCGCTTCTCGTCGGTGTGCTGTTCTTCCTGTTCCGAGAGTCGGTGCTCATCGGCACGTCGCTGGTGCTGTTCTCGGCGGCAACGCTCGCCGTGATGGTGAAGATGCAGGAGGTCGCCACCGATTGGTGGGCGCGGGTCAAGGCGCACAAGGCCACCTTCTACGGGTTCCTGGGAGAAGTGGTCGGATCCACCGAGGACATCCGCGGCCTCGGCGCCGGCCGATTCATGGTGCGGCGCTTCACCCAGATCACGCGGGCGTGGCTGCCTGATGAGGTCCGCGGTCGCTGGGGTTGGTCGATCCTGTGGGGTACCAACATCGTCGTGTTCGTCGCCGGCACCGCCATCGTGTTCGGCCTCGGATCGTGGCTGTTCGAGACAGATGTCCTGACTCTGGGGTCTGTCTACGTGGTGTTCCACTACACGGAGATGCTGCGTCATCCTCTCGATCGCATCCGCCACCAGATGGAGGACATGCAGAAGGCTGCAGCCGGGATCTCTCGCATTCAGAACCTGTTCGCCATCGAGTCGCGGCTGCCCCACGACGGCACCGAGGTGCTCCCATCAGGGCCGCTCTCGATCGAGCTCAGCGACCTCGACTTCTCCTACGTCGACGACTCGGCTGACGGGGACCGTGTGCTCCATGGCCTCAATCTGAGCCTGGAAGCGGGCAAGGTGCTCGGGGTCCTCGGCCGAACCGGATCGGGCAAGAGCACCCTTGCCCGGCTGCTCACTCGCTTGTACGACCCCGAGGGCGGTGAAGTTCGTCTCGGCGGGGTAGCCCTTCGCTCAGCCGACATCGACCACGTGCGGCGCCGAGTCGGCATGGTCACCCAGGACGTCCAGCTGTTCCGGGCGACGATCCGCGACAACCTCACCTTTTTCGACGAGACAGTGTCAGACGAGAGAATCTGGCAGGCGATCGCAGCGCTCGGGCTCACCGATTGGATCGAGTCGATGCCCGAAGGCATCGACACGGTTCTCGACGCCGGGGGCTCGAGCCTCTCGGCAGGCGAGGCCCAGTTGCTGGCGTTCACCCGAATCTTCCTCGAGGACTCCGGCCTCGTCGTTCTCGACGAGGCATCCTCGCGCCTCGATCCGGTGACCGAAGCCCTCATCGAGCGAGCGGTCGACCGCTTGCTCCAGGATCGCACCGGGGTGATCATCGCTCACCGTCTCGACACGTTGAACCGTGCCGATGAAGTCCTGATTCTCGACGACGGCAGGATCGTCGAAGCCGGCAACCGGGCGGCACTCGCCGCCGATCCTGGGTCACAGTTCCACGGGCTGTTGCTCGCCGGCATGGAGGAGGTGTTGGGATGAGCACCGGTCGGCTCATGTTCGAGCTCATCAAGACCCATCCCTGGCGGTGGGCGCTCAACGCGATCTTGTGGTCTGCGATCTGGTCGATGCCCGTGATCGCCGGCCTCATCACGGCCGAGTTCTTCAATCGCATCGACACCGGTGTCGGGCTCAACGTCCCGACCCTCATCGTGTTGATCCTGGCCTACGGCGCCGGGCGCATCGGCGTGATGACATGGGGAATGCACAGCGACGTGAACTTCATGTTCCGGCTGCAGCTCGTCATGAAGAAGAACCTGTTCCAGCGGATTCTGGAGATGCCGGGTGCCGAGTCGGTCGACGAAGCCCAGGGCGAGGTGATCACTCGCTTCCGCGACGACGTCGAACACGTCAGCGAAGCCACCGACTTCACGGTCGACGTGGCAGGGGTGATCGTGTTCGCAGTGGCGGCCACCATCATCCTGACACGCATCGATGTGACGATGACGCTGCTGGTGTTCCTGCCGCTTCTGGTCGTGATCGCGCTCGCCGAGCGGACCGGGCGCACCATCCGTCGTTACCGCAAGGCGGCCCGTGAGGCAACGGGCCGGGTCACCGAGGCGATCGGAGAGATCTTCGGATCGGTGCAGTCGATCAAGGTCGCCGGGGCCGAGACGTCGTCGATCGCCCACCTGCAGCGCCTCAACGATGAGCGAAGGGTGTACGAGGTGAGGGATCAGACCCTGGTGGCTCTGCTCGAGTCCCTGTTCTGGAACACCGTCAACATCGGGACCGGTCTCGTCCTGCTGGTCGCCGCGGCCCGTCTTCAGAGTGGCGGCGACTTCGGGCTCGGCGACTTCGCGTTGTTCGTGTTTTTCATCGGGATCGCCACCGATGCGGTCAACATCGCGGGGCTCTTCATTGCGCGGGTTCGCCAGGCGTCGGTGTCGTTCGTCCGCCTCGGCGAACTGCTCGGTGAAGGCCGTGTCGGCGAGGTCGTAGAGAAGGTCGACCTGGAGTTGAAGGGCGAGCTGCCTGCGATCACGCAAGTCGAGCGCAATGGCAGCCGCCTCGACGTGCTGGGGGTGCGCAACCTCTCCTACACCTACCCGGGTTCGGACAACGGCA
>JABDIW010000166.1 GCA_013003515.1 Acidimicrobiia bacterium | reverse complement strand
CCGTCAGACGTCTCCTCAGGTCTCGGCCGGCCCTGTTCGGAACAGGACGGTTCGAGCCGGTGGAGGGAAACGATCCCCGTGTGTTCTCGTTCCGCAGGGTCGACGACTCCGGCGAGGTCCTGGTCGTGGCCAACCTGTCGGCTGACACCGTCACCATCGACGTCGCACACCCGACGACAGACCTGATCACCGCCGAGCCGGTTGGATCCGAGCTGGAGCCCTACCGGTTCGTCTGGGCCCGGAGACCGTGAACGCCCTGGGTTAGCCTGCCCAGATGTCGCGTCCCTGGTGGCACACCGCTGTCATCTATCAGATCTACCCCCGGTCCTTTCAGGACACGAATGGTGACGGGATCGGCGACCTGCCCGGCATCACCAGCCGTCTGGATCACCTCGTCGATCTCGGAGTAGACGCCCTCTGGATCTCCCCCTTCTACCCATCACCCATGGCCGACTTCGGATACGACGTCGCCGACTACACCGATGTCGACCCGATGTTTGGCACTCTCGATGACTTCGACGACCTGCTGGCAGCAGCCCACGACCGATCGTTGCGGGTGATCATCGACTGGGTCCCAAACCACTCCTCCGATCAGCACCCCTGGTTCCGGGAGTCACGGTCGTCGCGGCACGACCCGAAGCGAGATTGGTACGTGTGGGCCGATCCTGCACCTGACGGTGGCCCACCGAACAACTGGCAGTCGGTGTTCGGAGGTCCGGCGTGGGAATGGGACGAGGCGACCGGGCAGTACTACCTGCACTCGTTTCTGCGGGAGCAACCCGACCTCAACTGGCGCAACCCCGAGGTGGAACAGACGATGTTCGACACGGTGCGGTTCTGGATGGATCGAGGAGTCGACGGGCTCCGCATCGACGTCGCCCACTTCATCATGAAAGACCCGGCGATGCGCGACAACCCGCCCGCCGACGTTGAGCCAACGGAGTTCAAGTCGCTGGGCGAGTACGACCGGCAGGACCACATCCATGACAAGGGTCACCCGGACGTCCACGAGGTGTTCCGCCGGCTCCGCGTCCTGCTCGACGGATACGACGGCGAGCGCTTCGCGGTCGGGGAGATCCATGTGTTCGATTGGGCCGAGTGGGTGCGCTACTACGGCGAAGCCGACGAGCTGCACATGCCGTTCAACTTCTCGCTCCTGTTTGCCCCATGGGACGCCGCCGAGATCCGTTCCCGGGTCGATGCGATGGAGGCAGTGCTCCCATCGTGGGCCTGGCCCAATCACGTCCTTGGGAACCACGATGAGGTCCGGCTGATCGACCGATACGGCGGGCCCGAACGTGCCCGGGCCGCGGCGATTCTGCTCCTCACGCTGCGAGGCACCCCAACGATCTACTACGGCGAGGAGATCGGGATGCGCCAGGCCGACATCCCGCTCGATCGCCAGCAAGACCCGTGGGGCCTCCAGGTGCCGGGCCAGGGTCGAGACGGATGCCGGACACCGATGCAATGGGGCGACCCGTTCACCGACTCCGAGCCGTGGCTGCCGATGATGGACGAACCGACAGTTGCGGGGCAGCGAACCGACCCCGACTCGCTGCTGTCGTTCTATCGCCGGCTGTTGACCCTCCGGCGCACCCTCCCCGACCTCCAGACGGGCGACTATCGATCCATCGACGGTCCCGACGGGGTGTACCTCTTTCGTCGCGGGGAGTCGGTGGTGGTGGCGATCAACTTCACCGATGAGGATCGCCGTATCGACCTCGATGGTGAGGTCCGTTTCTCGACCGACCCAGAACTCGAAGCGGTTTCGGCCGAAGGCGTCGTCCTCGGGCCCGACGCCGGCGTCATCGTGGTGACCTGACCGTCACACCACCGGGGCGAACCACTCACCGAGCCTGGAGAAGAACCGCGATCGCGCCACGACCTCGGAGGCGCCGAGCGCACGGGCACGTGCCATGGCGATGTCATCGACGTGGGGACCGAAGCCGATCACCCGCACACCGGCCTCCGCAAGGACGCCGATCGCATCATCCGCTCGGGAATCGGCGAGATCGACGAGGGCAACCGCATACTGGCTCGTGTCTGGCTCCCACTCGACAAGTGAGTATCCCGCCGCCTCGGCCACCGAGGCGAGACGGGTGCGATCCATGAGGTTCCGGCCCACGTAGGCGGCTACCGGTCGCTGCACCGTTGCCGTCATGGCCGATGCCTTGGTGACGCCCCAGGCGATGTGGGCCTCCCACGCCTCCTCCCCCAGTACGGTCGAGGAGGCCGGTGCCAGGTCATAGACGTCGCCGGGCAGGGCTTCGATGGTTGCAGCATCACGAGCAGGTGGCTCGACGCCCGCCGCATCGAGGACATCCCCCACGATGACCGTCGCCTCCTGGGCGATCTCGAGCGGTGATCGGGGTTGCCGAGCGTACGGGAGGTCCAGCAGGTCTCGCAGCTCTCGACGCAGCCACTGGGCCGCTTCGTCGGCTGCCTCGTCGAGACCGGCGGCAACCCAACCCCGCGATCCGACCAGGTCGAGCAGGTATCGCGGAATCGCTACCGCAAAGGCGTCGAGCAAACGGGTGGAGGCATCATCCATGGGTTCAGGCTAAATCCAGATGTTGGTTT
>JABDIW010000146.1 GCA_013003515.1 Acidimicrobiia bacterium | reverse complement strand
GTTGTCGCCATCTTCTCGCCGATCTTGCCGAGGGCTCAATAGACGACGAGGGATGTCTCACGTGCCCATGGCATGGGGCCAAGTACGACACATCCACCGGCCGGATGGTGAAGGGGCCCCAGGGCATTTTCGCCAAGATCCCCGGTCTCGGTACTGCCTTCAAGGCACTCACCCTGGTACTTCCACTGGGTCGCGGGAAAGTCACCGAGCGAGACGGGACTCTCTACGCGGAGTAGCCGTCACAGGCACCAGATGTCTCCGTGAGGCCTTCACATTCCCTCCACAATCGTCATGGAACCTGTACTCAGTCTCAACGAGAAGGAGTACGAGAGATGTTTCGATTGGTTGTTGCGGCGCTGGCCATCGTTGGCCTGGTGTCGCTGTTCTTTGGCAGCGGACCGGCAGCTGCCGTAGGAGTCGGCTTCCTGGCGATCCCGCTGATCCTGGCGAAGGTGTTCTTCTTCGTCCTGCTGCTCGGGTTCATCGCCAGGGGCGTCACCGGCCACCGCGGTCGTCGCGGCCACTGGCGGAACCAGAGTCCTCAGGGTCCCCCATGGATGTGGCAGGTGCCGTCGGATCGTGAAGGTCGGTCACGCCAATCACGCCGTTCGCGCCCGGAGCGTCCGTCCCGTGAGGACGACTTCGAGGAGTGGCACCGCATGGCTCACGCCCGCAAGGAGGTCGATGACTGGGCTCCCCCGGTCGTCTGACGCCACAATGAGCGGAGTGAAGAAGGTTCTGGTCGTCGAGGACGAGCTCAAGATCGCCCGCCTGGTGCGCGACTATCTGCGCCAGGCGGGCTTCGACGTCCTCGAGGCCACCGACGGAGTCGCCGCCCTTCAGGTGGCGCGGGCAGAGCGGCCCGACATGATCGTCCTCGACCTGGGACTCCCCGGCATGGACGGTCTCGATGTCACCCGCAAGCTACGGGAGTCGTCTTCGGTTCCGATCATCATGCTGACGGCCCGCACCGAGGAGAGCGACCGCATTGTCGGCCTGGAGCTCGGCGCCGACGACTACATCGTCAAGCCGTTCAGCCCCAAGGAGCTGGTCGCCCGGATCCGGGCCGTCCTCCGGCGTGCCGACGCCACCATTGGCGGCGGAGAAGTTGTCCGGGCCGGTCCGCTGCACCTGGACATCCCGAAGCGGCGCGTCACCGTCGACGGCGAAGACATCGAGCTGACCTCCACCGAGTTCGACCTCCTGTTGACGCTGGCCCGTCAGCCGGGCCGCATCTACACCCGGGCCCAGTTGCTCGACGCCGTCCACGGGGTCTCGTTCGAGTCGTACGAGCGGTCGGTCGACGCCCACATCAAGAACATCCGCCGCAAGATCGAGCCCGACCCCAAGCGCCCGAGCCTGGTGTTGACGGTCTACGGCGTGGGATACCGGTTCACCGATGCCTAGGTCGAGGAGGCGAGGGCGGCCGCCACACTGGAGCTATGGCGTTCAAGCCGGCGGAGGATGGGAACCGCGGCGTGGCGCCGAGGAGTGGCAGGGCTTTGGCCGGCGCATGGCCAAGGCACTGGTGTTCTTCGTCATACCGTTCCCCCTGGTCCTCGTCGTGGCCATCGTCCTGATCCTCTCGACGGACACCAACAACTGGTGGGCATTGATCCCGGCGCTCCCCTTCATCCTGTTGTTCCTCTTCGGCCGGATCGCTCGAGGGTTTGGCAGCATCCGATCGGTCCGGGACCTGATCGGTGCCGCCGGGTCGCTTGCAGACGGCGACTACTCGGTGCGAGTCGCCGGGACCCGCGGGTCCACAGGGACCGTGGTGGCGTCGTTCAATCAGATGGCCGAGCGACTCGAATCGGCCCGCGAGCAGCGCCGCCAGTTGCTGGCGGATCTCGGTCACGAGTTGAGGACGCCTCTCACGGTGGTTCGGGGTGAGGTCGAGGCCATGCTCGACGGGGTCCACGAGCCCGACCCCGAGCACCTCGGACTGCTCCTCGACGAGGTCAGGGTCATGGAACGGCTGCTCGAGGACCTCAAGACACTGAGCCTCGCCGAGGCTGGGCCGCTGGCATTGCACCCAGAGCCGACCGACCTCGCCGACCTCGCTGGGGACGTGGCAGACGCCCATCGGCGAATCGCCGACGCCCAGGGGGTCGTGGTGGACGTCCAGGCTCCCCCGTTGCCGGGCATGCTGATCGATCCGGTCCGGATTCGAGAAGTCATCGCCAATCTCGTGGTGAATGCCCTCAACGCGATGCCCGACGGCGGAAGCCTGAGACTGCGCGTCGAGGATCAGGGATCGTCTGCCCTCATCACCGTTTCCGACACAGGGGTCGGCCTCACCGACGACGAGGTTGAGTGGGTGTTCGACCGGTTCCACAAGGGCTCGACTTCGAAGGGGACCGGGCTTGGGCTCACCATCAGCCGGGACCTCGTCGAGGCTCATGGCGGGATCATCTCCATGGACAGCGAACCGGGAGCCGGGACCACGGTCTCCGTGGCCCTCCCGAAGCTCCTGGTCGACTGAGCCTTCCCACATCGGGAGGCACATCAGCTCAGCCGAGGAACTCCAGCGTCCGCTCGATGGCCAGCTCGGACGAGGCCCGGTCGTACCCATCGAGGCTCGAGTCCATGAACAGATGACTTGACCCCGGGTAGAGGAACAGATCGGCGCGGGCCACCTCGGCTGCCTTCGCCACAAACGCCTCCGGGACTCCCTCCTCACGGAACTCGTCGCGTTCGGCGATGTGGATCTGGACATCGACACCTTCCGGCCACTCGTTGCCAAATGTCTCGATCGGCACGTCGCCGTGGTGATACAGCAATGCTCCACGAGCACCAGGACGGGTCTGGGAAAGCCGATGGGCCGCCATGGCACCCAGGGAGAAGCCTGCGTAGACGAGGTCGACAGGAATCTCAGCCGCAGCCCGGTCGACCGACTCGAGGATCGCCTGGAATCCGACGCTCTCGACATGGGACAGGCCGGCTTCGATGGTGTCGAAGACCTGACCGTCGAAGAGATCGGGCGCCGACACCTCGTGGCCGGCGTCTCGCAGACGGTTACAGAACGCGGCGACCCCATCGGTGAGGCCCTGGACGTGATGGACGACGAGGACGTGCGCCATGGTGAACTCCCTTCGAGTGCGGCGAGCCTAGGTCTCGGGGTGGGCTTCGGTCTGGGAAGACTCGGTGTGGATCGAGCGTTGCAGATGAACGCGCCGTTCGTCGACCGGTGCATGAGCCGCGTCGTCGACGAACAGGCCGTCCTCTCCGACATGCAGCACGGCGGGGCCATACGCAGCCTTCAGATTCTCCAGTGTGAGAACGTGCTGTGGCGGGCCGCTCGCTACGACCCGCCCGGCAAGCAGTACGACGTGGTCGGCGACCTGCGCTTCCGAGAGGTCGTGAGTGGTGAGCAGCACCGTGCATCCGCGTTGTCGCTCCTCGTGGATCGCCTCGTCGATCGCTTGGGCCGTCGTCAGGTCGATGCCGGTGAGCGGCTCATCGAGCAGGAGAAGGTCGTGGCTCTGGGCCATGCCTTGCGCCACGAAGACCCGCTGGCGCTGCCCTCCGGACAGCTCGTGAAGCTGTCGGGACCCCAGGTCCGTGATGCCGGTGCGCTCCATCGCTGCATCGACCTCCTGCCGGTCCTCGCCGGTCAGCCACCCGTAGGCACCGAGACCGGCGTAGCGGCCCATCGTGACGACCTCCCTCACCGACACCGGGAGGCTGTCGTTGACCTTGGTCGTCTGCAGCACGTACGAGATGCGGCTCGAACCGCCGTCCCGGGCCGACACGTCGATCGTGCCCGCCGCCGGGTCCACGAGCCCGGCGATGGCGTTGAGCAGCGTCGACTTGCCGGAACCGTTGGGGCCGATGATGGCGGTGATGGTCCCGGCAGGGATCGAGAACGTCGACCGGTCGAGGGCGGTGTGATCCCCGTATCGGATCACCAGATCGCGGCCTTCGACAGCGTTGATCACGTGCATCGAGCGCATCGCCCTTCGATTTCAAGGGCATGGCTCACCGGTGTGAAGGATGCCGCCGAGCTGATCTCGTCGACGACGCGTTCGACCTGGGACTCGTGACGGTCGGTGACGGCTACGTCCTCGACGGCTCCGCATTGGGTACAGATGAGATGGTGATGGTGGCCGCGCAGCCATTCGGCGAGTTCGTAGCGGGTGAGACCCTTGGTGCCGTGGTGGGGAGCAAGCACCCCGGCCTCCTCGAGGACCGCCAGCGACCGGTAGAGCGAGGACAATGGCAGCTCGTTGCCGACGCCGGCATGGAGCTCCGCTGCAGACAGCGGCCCACCGGCACTGCTCAGGCCCGCAACGACCATCCGACGCCCCCGGGTGTAGCGAACGTCCTGCTCGGCGAGCCGACTCTCGACCTCGCGGTCGATCGATGTTGTCATAGCTGGATCCTATTGGGTATGGTTCTCATTACTGATTGAGAACCATTCTCACTATAGAGGACAAGATGAGATCCCGCACCACGAAGAGACTGCAGCTCCCGGCCATCGCGGTCGGTCTGGTGATTGCGCTGTTGGTCACGGCTTGTGGCGATGAAGGAGAGGCCTCCGGGACAGGGCTCACCGTGGTGGCCACAACCACGGTGATGGGAGATCTCGCCACCAACGTCCTGGGAGATGCCGGCGAGGTCATCGTGCTGATGCCGATCGGCGCCGACCCCCACGACTTCCGGGCGTCATCGGCTCAGGTTGCCGACATCAATCGAGCGGACCTGGTGCTCGCCAACGGCCTCGGTCTCGAGGAGGGTCTCGAGGACGTGCTCGACGGGGCAGCCGCCGACGGCGTCGAGGTGTTCGAGGTGGGACCGCTCCTCGATCCCCTACCGTTCGGCGACGACCACGAAGGCGACGACCACGGCACCGAGGACCCTCACGTCTGGTTCGATCTCGCCCGGATGGCCGACGCCTCTCGTCTCCTGGCCGCCGAACTGGAAAGGATCGACCCTTCCGTCGACTGGGCCGCTCGAGGCGAGGACTACGCGACTCGGCTCCTCACCGCCGACGCCGACATCTCGAGCATTCTGTCGATCATCCCCGACGAGCAGCGCAAGCTGGTGACGAGCCATGGCTCGCTCGGATACTTCGCCAATCGATACGACTTCGAGGTCGTCGGCACCGTGATTCCCTCCGGCTCGACCGTCGCCTCACCAAGCTCCGAGGAGCTGGCGTCGCTCGTCGATGTGATGCGCCGCGAGGATGTCACTGTGGTGTTTGGCGAGACGACCCAGCCGCAGGCTCTGGCAGACGCCGTCGCTGCCGAGTTGGGCTCCGACGCCCAGGTCGTCTCGCTGTTCACGGGCTCCCTGGGTGGACCGGGATCGAGCGCCGAGACTCTCATCGACATGGCCCGGCTCAATGCGACCAGCATCGCCGAAGCGCTCGGTCGATGACCGTGCCATCGGCAGCGGTACGGTGCTGACGTGAGTTGGCTTCTCGATCCGTTCGAATTCGCCTTCCAGCAACGGGCGCTGCTGGGTGGCTCGATCGCCGCCGTCGCCCTCGCCTTGGTCGGCACCTGGGTGGTGATCCGGGGAATGAGCTTTCTGGGCGACGCCCTGGTTCACGGAGTCATCCCTGGCATCGCGCTGGCGATCCTGTTCGACTTCAACGTGCTCGTCGGAGCAGCCATCGCAGCCGTGGTGATGATCCTCGGCATCAACCTGGTTCACCGCCAGACGACCTTCTCGGAAGACACCGGGATCGGGCTCCTCTTTGCCGGGATGCTGGCACTCGGGGTGATCCTCATCTCACGAACGGCGTCGTATACCGGGAGCCTCACGTCGATTCTGTTCGGAGACGTCCTCGGTGTCACCGACGGCGACATTGCGGTGCTGGCGGTGATCCTCGCCGTCTCGGCTGCAGCATCGGTCTTGCTCTATCGCCCCTTCCTCGTACTCGCTTTCAACGAACAAAAGGCCCGGCTCCTCGGCCTCCGGCCCGGGCTCGCCCACTGGGTGCTGCTGGGGTTGATCACCGCAGTCATCGTGGGCTCGTTCCAAACGGTCGGCACCCTCCTGGTGTTTGGGCTGCTGGTCGGCCCACCGGCAACTGCTGCTCTGTTGGTCAAGCGTCTGCCGCTGATGATGCTGACCGCGGCGCTGATCGGAGTTCTTTCCGTGATCACGGGACTCGTTCTCAGCTATCACCTCGACACCGCGGGATCGGCGACCATGGCGCTCGTGCCCATCGTCCTGTTCTTCGTGGTCCTGAGTGCCCGCAACTTCCTGACGCGGCCCAGCCGGCAGACCGCGACGTCGACGGCGTAGACGTCGAATAGTCTGGATGTATGAGCAGCCCGATCTCAGCCA
>JABDIW010000143.1 GCA_013003515.1 Acidimicrobiia bacterium | reverse complement strand
TTGCGTGACGCGATGCTCGCCCAGCTCGACGCCCTCGACGACGGGCAGCAGGTGATGCTGAAGCTGACCCTGCCCGAGGCGGATGGATTCCACCAGCCCCTGGTCGACCACCCGGCCGTGCTGAAGGTGGTGGCGCTGTCCGGTGGCTACAGCCGTGACGAAGCCAACGCCCGCCTCTCCCGCAACCCGGGTGTGGTGGCCAGCTTCTCCCGTGCCCTCACCGAGGGCCTGTCGGCACAGCAGTCCGACGAGGAGTTCAACACCATGCTCGACACGTCGATCGGCAGCATCTTCGAGGCATCGATCGCCTAGTCAGTCTGCCGGCAGCTCGACAGTGAGGCCGACAAGCTCGGTCCCCGTCCAGTCGCGGCCGGACAGCTCGACCGTGATGGTGTCGCCGCCGTCATCGGTGAAGGTGATCAGCGCCCATTGACCGGCACCCGGGTAGGCCCCCTCGCTGTAGGGGCCACCTTTGGTGCCGCCAGGGCGGTCGAGGGCGGCGGCATGGATGATCGGGAAGCCCGCTCCCCGAGAGGTCGAATAGTCGCTGTTGGTGCCGTCGTCGATGGCGATCATGTGGGCGTCACCGCTGACCATGACGATCCCGTCGATGTCGTTGGCGGCGATGAAGTCGGCGATCTCGGAACGTTCCGTGGTGTACCCGGCCCAGGTGTCGGCTCCTGCCTTCGCTTCGCCGATCCATGGCACCGGGTTGACCCACACGATCGGACCGTCTGCGGCTGCGAGCAGTTCGGCCTTCAGCCAGGCTTTCTGCGTAGCGCCGAGCATGGTCTTGTCGGGCCCGTCGGGATCGGTCTTCGGGCTGCGGTCCGAGCGGACATCGGTGACGATGAAGCGGACCCGGCCGATGCTCCACGCCTGGTACACCGGCGCATTGGGGTCTTCGGGCACGCCGTAGTCGGGCACGTACTGGCGATAGACCTCGAGGATGGCCGGCCGGCTCGGCGAGGCGCTGTCGGCGTCGTTCCCGCCGAAGTCGTGGTCGTCGAAGATGTAGGCGATGGGCACCGACCGGTACAGCGCCGCCGGCGCGGGCTGGGTGAGGCTGGCGTCGAGGGCACCACGGAACAGGGCGGGGTCGCCCTCGACGAAGTTCCCGTAGTGGATGTCTCCTGTGATCAGGAACAGGGTCGGCTCGGCCTGGCGGATCGCCTCGAACACCATCCCGTTGCTCGACGACCGGGCACATGATCCGGCGGCAACGGAGAAGCTCATCGGTTCCGTCGTCACCGTCGCCAACGAGCCGGTCCGAACCTCGTCGCGAACGCCGTCGACTTCGACGACATAGCGATAGGCCGTCGATGGCGAGAGCCTCGAGAGGTCGAAGCGGGCGACACCTTCGCCATCGGCCACCACCGGACCGAAGGGGCCGGCGTCGGCCGGCTCGATGAGGAGGCGGGTCAGCGATCCCGGCTCCACCTGAGCAACGACGACAGCCGAATCAGGGGTGATTCCCCCCGACCACACCCAGGAAACCGCCGACTCCGCGAGAGCCTCTCGCTCGGACTGGGGATGAGCGGCCCCGTGGTAGTGATCGTGAACGGTGCCCGCAGCGAACCCTCCCCCTGCAAAGAGAACAACGAGCACCACGCTGGCAGTCACCGTCATACGGGGAGCGGCTCCAACGATCCAGGCGGCGACGTAGGCGTTGCCGGGAACGAAGAACGGGGCGACCGCGACAAACGCCAGCATCGGTGGGTAGCGGAGCGACGCCATGACCCCGAGAGCGACGGCGCCGAAGACAAGGACCACCCCTCCCACAGGCACCGACCGGAAGGCGATCGCTCCGCCCACCAGTCCGGCGCCGAGGAGGCCGATCTGGACCGGTGTTTCGAGTGGCCCCAGCTCGGGGCTGTGAGGCAGGCCCAGGATGAGGACGAGCACGACATAGCCCGCCAGGGCTGCCAGCCAGGCCCGGTGACCGATGCGGACCAGTACGGCAACGGCCCTGATCGCTCGCGGAGAAGGTGTGTAGTCGGCCATGGCTCGCACTCTCACGGTACGACCACTGACTCCGTCTGCGGAAGGGTCGATCGGCAGATGACTCAGGACGCCAGGTGGGCGGCGAAGAAGCCCGCCGCCAGGTCCGAGACCTCATCCAGGGTTCCCGGTTCTTCGAACAGGTGGGTGGCGCCCGCGACCACGGCAAGCTCAACCGGTCCCGGCATCCGCTCCATCGCTGTGCGATTCAGCTCCAAGACTTGCTCATCACGGCTCCCCACGATCAGCTGGGTGGGGGCGATGGCAACGCCGAGGGCGTCGCCGGCCAGGTCGGGACGGCCTCCCCGTGAGACGACGGCGCCCACGGGCGATCCCGGCCGGGAGGCGGCGACGATGGCGGCAGCAGCACCGGTACTCGCCCCAAAGAGGCCTATTGCGCGGGACGTCCCCAGCCAGCGCACCGCGGCATCGACACGATCGGCCAGGAGGACGATATCGAAGACGTTGGACCGATCCGCAGCCTCGTTGGGCGTCAACAGGTCGAACAGCAATGTGGCGAACCCGGCCCCGTTCAACGCCGCGGCAACCAGCTGGTTTCTCGGGCTGAGCCGACTGCTCCCGCTGCCGTGGGCGAACACGATGACTGCGGATTCCTCGGGGCCGTCGAGGAGCCCGGGCAGACCGACGCCGTCGGGGTCGACGACGACATCCACGTCAGAAGTCGAGGCCCTGGCTGCGCCCGTAGTCGCGCAGCGCTTCGAGGTCGTAGAACCCGAGCGCCCGGTCGAGGTCGGCGATGACCGTGTCGGACCCCGGGCCGTCGGCCTCGATCTCATAGATGATGCAGCCACCCTCGAACACGTGGAACCAGGTGGCCCGATACGAGATCGGTTCGAGATCATCGGACAGCAGCTCTTCGAGATCGTCGACGTCGATCCGCTCCGGGTCGTCGCCTCGGTTCAGAATCAGCGTCGCCGTGTTCTCCTCGACGTCCAGGTCGTCGACCACCACCACGGCCGCGCCCTGTGCGAACGCCGCTTCGCGACGTTCGGCGATGCGCTCCGGCCCGGCTGAATCGTCGATGGTCACATCGATGACCCGCCCATCGATCGGTTGTCCGTCGATGAGTACCTGGATGGCGATGGCGTAGGTCCGGGGGCGATCGCCTAGCGGGATGATGACAACCGGGACGTCCCTATCGACGCGATTCTCGATAACGAACCGGTCGATGGCGGGGTGAGACTCATCGGCGGCGGTCGCACCGCTGACGTCGCAGGACTCGACCAGGCGCACCGTGACGAATCGGTCGCCCATCCGGTCGGAGTCCAGCCAGAAGCGGGCCTCACCCAGCTTGTGCTCCTGATGCTCGTACTCCCACCCCACCGGCAGATCGTTGAGACATGGCCCCCACTCGGCCTCCTGGACCGCCTGTGCCTGGAGGACGACCTCACCCGACGGGGTGGTGCGGCTGTCGGAACACCGCGGGGCGCGACGGCCCAGTTGTGAAGCACACGCGCTGGTCAACAGGGTCAACACAACGAGAAGCAGGACGCCGCGTCTCACAGGAATCCCTGCCCCATCACATTGTCGATGACGAGCGACAGGGCCGTCATCGCGCCCAGGATGGTGGCGCCCCACAGGGCGACCCGTTTGGTGCTCCATCGCTGGACCGAGATCGGCTCACAGTCAGGTGTGATGTCGTCGAAGTACTCCACCAGGTCGACACCTGTCTTCGCCTCATGGGCCTTGAGCAGTCGTTTGAGCTGGGTGGGAATGGTGATGGCCCGGGTGGCGGCAAAGGCTTCGGCGACATCGTGGTGAGCGAATCGCAGCAACGCTCGCCGGTACACGTGCTCGGGGTCGGCATAGAGGCCGAGGATCAACAGCATGTTGGCGAGATCGACGGCTTCTCTCCACGCCGAGGGCTGGGCGATGCCGAACGCGGTGTCGATGAGGAAGACCCGGCCGTTCGAAACCATCACGTTGCCGGGTTTGATGTCACGGTGGGCAACCGCCCCGTCCCACATCGCCCTGACCGCCTCGAGTGCAGCGTCGATCACTTCCTCGGTGACGGGCTCTTTGCCGATCTCTTTGGCCCCGGCAAGGAACTCGGTGATGATCAGATACTCCCGCTCAGGGGTGATGGTGACGTAGCCGTGGGACTCGGGCACGGGGATGCCGGCGTCGCGCATGATCCGCATCATGTAGTCCTCGTGCTCCGCCAGTCGCTTCACCGACAGCCAGCGGACTTCGTCTTCGAGCGACCCGTAGAGCAACGTCCGCCCGTACTTGTACCAGCGGTCCGAACGCAGGTGGATCTGGGTGTACAGCTTGGCGAAGAGCTGCCGCTCGCCATCGACGTCCTGACACGTGATCAGCAACGGAGTGGAGCCGCCCGACGCCTCGGTTCCGAACTTCTCGATGCTCAGGACTTCGACATCGAGCCGTTCGCCAACCGCCAGCCGCAGCGCGTCGCCGCGTGCACCACCGATGTCGACATGGGCCTTGGTTCCCCGGCCATAGGTCAGCGGGAAGACCCCTTCGGGCACCAGGAACCGGTAGGCAAGCAGAGGAAGCGCAGCGCCGAAGAAGCCGGCAACGATCACATCGGTGGCGTGATCGACGCCCAGATACACGTTGGAGACGCCGAGGAGAACGACGGCGAGAGCCGCCGCGATCATGAAACGTTTCCGCCACACCCCTATCGGGATCAGAGCGATCCCGATGATCGCCAGCGTGGCAGCGAGAGCGGCCACCGGCCGCGACGGATGAGACCAGCCGTCCCACGGCGCCAGAGCGATGACATAGGGACGGGGACGGGCCGTGTTGACCTTGATGGTGTTCACGACGATCTCGAGGATGAGAATCGATCCCAGCGCCACGAACAGGCGGCGCCATTCCTTGAACAGCACCAGGGCGAGCACGAGGCCGACCCGGAGAGTGCGGATCGTCCACTCCGAGCCGAGGGCATTCAGCGCCTGGGTGACGTCGGTGACACCGTCGCTGCGATTGCGGGCCACAGCCTGCGCCAGGTCCACGTCACGCAGCGTCCACCACTCGACCGTTGCCGGCAGCGTGAACAACAGCGCCCACAGCGCAATGACGGCGCCCGCAACAACCAGCCAGATGATGCCGACCCGATCCCACTGACGGGGCAGCGGCGCCCGCTCTCCGGAGGGGCGACGGCGGCGCCCGGCGAGACGGACACCGGCGATCGACATGACACGTCGCTCACCCAGCTCGTCGAGGTCCTCCAGACGGGGGTCCGGAGTCGTCGGGTCTTCGGTCATGCCTCTCCTCCCGCTTCGAGGCTACAGGGGCGTCGAGACGGGGCGTAGGGCCGTAAGCTCGGACGTCGAAGGACCATGATCGCCGCCGTTCTGGATCTCCCCCGCCGTCGCCCGGTCGCTGTTGCGGCCTCGATGGTCGCCGCCATGGTCTCGTATCACGGGCTGGTATCGGCGGTTTCGTCGCAGCCGGCTGCACCTTCGTGGCTCCCGTGGATGACTGCGATAGTCATCACGTGGGCGGTTGCCGGTCTCCTGCTGGCTCCCCGCATCCGGTCCGGATCGCGCCATCTGGCTGCGGTCATGTTGGGGGCGGCAGCCTCTCCCGGCTTCGCCACGGGGTCCGCCCGGGCGCTGGGTGCGCCAGGCTGGGTCGGCCTGATGGGAGTGGTGCTGTCGGTGGCTCTCATGGCATGGGCGATTCGGGCACTCACGATGGTCACCGACCTTCGCCGCGGGGGACACGGGCAGGAAACCCTGCGTCGCCCGTGGTCGGCAGGTCCCGAGCGATAACGAAGGCCGCAATGAGGCACGAACGGCCCCCGGCCGGAGCCGGTGACGCGGGGTCTCCGGCAGCGTCGGTACGATCGACCCCCGAATGAACGTCGTGGTCGTACTGCTGCTCATCCTCGTCATGGTGGGATTCAACGCGCTCTACGTCGGTGCGGAGTTCGCCACCGTGGGCTCGCGGCGGTCGCGCGTCCAGGAGACCGCGGCGGCGGGGAGCGGGCCGGCTGCAGGCCTCCTGGAGATCCTTCAGGACCCCAAGCGGCTCGACAACTATGTCGCCGCCTGCCAGATCGGCATCACCCTGTCGAGCATCGTCGCAGGTGCCTACGGCCAGGCCCAGCTCGTCCCGCTGCTCGAGGACCGATTCGGAAGCGCAAGCCGCACGATCGCCGTCATCGTCGTGCTGCTGTTCATCACGGCGCTACAAGTCGTGCTCGGCGAGCTGCTACCGAAGACCGTTGCACTTCGGTATCCCGAGACGCTGGCAATGGCGACGCTCCGGCCGCTACGGATCAGTCAGTGGTTGTTGCGGCCGCTCGTCACGGTCTTCAACGGATCCGCCTTCGCCATCATGCGCCGGCTGGGGCTCCACATCGACCACTCCCACTCCCACGTCCACTCGCCGACAGAGCTCGCTGGTCTATACCGGGACAGTGCGGCCGGCGGGCTGATCGACTCGGACGAGCGCAGGATGCTGACTGGCGCGCTCTCGGTCACCAATCGGGTCGTGCGCGAGATCATGACGCCGCGTCGCCGACTCGTCACGATCGACGCTTCGACGCCGATCGCCGATGCCCTGGAGGAATTCTCGGCCAGCCCGTATTCGCGCTTCCCCGTCACCGAAGACGGCGAGGAGATCGTCGGTCTCGTCACCCTCCGCGACCTCTTCCTCGCCAACGAGACGGGCACGGCGGCGACCGTAGGCGACATCCCCGAAGAGCCGATGGTCGTCAGCGAGGTTTTCGAGGTCCCGGCGCTGATGAACGCCTTCGCCCACCAGGGCATCCACGTCGCGTTCGTGGTGAACGAGTTCGGGACGATCTCCGGCATGGTCACCCGTGAGGACGCCATCGAGGAGGTCTTCGGCGAGTTCTACGACGAGTTCGACGACGAGCCCGATCCAATCGAGGTCACCGACTCCACCGTGTCGGTGCGCGGTGATGTGTTGCTGACGGTCCTCAACGAGCGCTTCAGGCTGGCCCTCCCCGTCGACCGGGCCGACACCGTCAGCGGCTACGTGTGGCAACACCTCGGGCGCCTTCCCGCCGTGGGCGACACGGTCCCGCTCATCACCGAGGCGATGCATGCCGGGACGGAGAGCGGCACCGGCCCCGATTCCCGCGGGCAACACCCGTCGCTCCGGGTCGACTCTGTCGACGGCACCCTTGTCGAGCGGGTGAGCTTCGCCCTCCCCGCCGCCGAGGCGGAGGAGGACCCCGCATGAGCCTTCCCGTGCTCGGCGTCAACCTCGTGACCGGTGTGGTCCTACCGATCGTCGCCGTCATCGCACTCGTTGCCGTCAACGGCGTGTTCGTGGCCGCCGAGTTCTCGCTCGTCGCCAGCCGCCGATCGCGCATCAACGCACTGGCGAACGAAGGCACCCGTGGCGCCCGCTGGCTCCTTGGTGTCTTTGATCGGCCCGCCGGAAAGGACAGCTACATCGCCGTGGCCCAGCTCGGCATCACCCTGGCCTCGATCGGTCTCGGCATGTACGGCGAGCCCGCCATCGCCCACTGGCTGTACGACCCGTTCGAGTCGCTCGGGCTGTCAGAGACGGCGGCGCACACGGTCGGCTTCGTTGTGGCACTCAGCATCATCACGTACCTGCATGTCGTCCTCGGCGAGATGATCCCGAAGGCGCTGGCGCTGTCCCAGCCCGAGGACACCAGCGTCCGGGTCAGTCGAGTGATGCGAACGTTCAGCCTCCTCTTCCGTCCGGCGGTCGCATTCCTCAACTGGATGGCGTTGTCGCTCATGCGTCTGCTCCGCATCCCCGAGCCCGACACGACGCTCTCGCTATACAGCTCGGAGGAGCTCGCCATCGTCACCGCCGAGTCGGCCGATGGCGGCGTCCTCCCGGAGCTCCAGCGCGAGATCATCCACAACATCTTCGAGCTCGAAGACCTCACCGCCGACGAACTGATGACGTCCCGCGGCAACATTCGGGCGATCGACCACGATGCCGACCGAACGGACATCGCCGCGCAGATCGAGGCGTCGCCCACCTCGCGCTATCCCGTGTTCGTCGACGATCTCGACCATGTCATCGGCCTCCTGCACGTGAAGGACTTCGTGCGAGTCAGCCAGTCCGACGATCCGATCGATCTCACGACGATCGTCCGGCGGCTTCCCACCGTGGGTGGCAAGACGAGTGCCGACGTCCTCCTCGCCCGGTTCCGGAATGAACGGATCCACGCCGCACTGGTGGTCGACGAGCTCGGGGGCACGATCGGGCTCGTCACGCTCGACGACATCATCTCCGAGGTGATCGACGACCCGGCGGGAGACCACGACCTCCCGGCGGTCGTCCACGACGACGGATCCGTCACGCTCGATGGTGAGACAACGCTCGCCGAGTTGTTCGAGGACTACGGATACTCATTCCAGCCCGGCGGAGTGACAACCCTCGCCGGCCTCGTCCTGGCAGAGACCGGCACGCTTCCCCCCGTGGGAACTCGAGTCGAGTCACAGGGCCACGAGCTCACGGTCGAATCCGTCGACGCCTACAAGCTGACTCAGATCCGCGTCACCAGGCTCCCCGTGCCGACCGACGGGCCCGACACCGGCGACACTGCTCCAAGCCACTAGATCCACACTTGGCAGCCGGCCTCGGTAACGCCTATGGCGAATTCGCGTACCCGGTGGCGGTCGGGCAGTCAGCCGACACCGACAGGGTCGTTGAGGCCATCGATTTCTCCTCAGAGTCCCGCATGGTCAACGAGCCGGAGGACGTCTCCCCACAGCTCGGTTCCGGCAGCGAGATCGAGCCTACGGAGTACACGTCTGGGCCCGGACGTTCGGACACGCCCACACCCGAACGGTGTTCGACGCTCTCGGGTGACCGCAGAACCCGAACCCGTCTCTCACACTTCTCGAACATCACCTAGCCACGATGGCCTCATGGTTTCGAACCGTGAAAGGGTGTCTCATGTCGTCCGGCGGCTTGGGTTTGGCCCGCGCCCCGACCTCGTGGAGCGTTTCGATGACGCCACCGCGGCTGTTGCCGGGATGCTCGACCTGACCACGCCCGAAGCAACGCCACCCGCAGTCGACCCCCCTCCCGACGTCGAGGCCGGCCGCACTCCCGGCTCGGAGGATGAAGGGCTCCGCTTCTGGTTCGAGCAGCTCGTCGGATCCACCACCCCGCTACGGGAACGGCTGGTGTGGTTCTGGCACGACCACTTCGCCACGTC
>JABDIW010000136.1 GCA_013003515.1 Acidimicrobiia bacterium | reverse complement strand
GCCCCCGGCAGTGTCGTCGTGTCGAGCTGCACTTGATAGCTGCCCGGAGCCAGGCGATCGAAGCCGTAGCGACCGTCGAGATCGGTTACCGTCGTTCGACAATCGACGCCTTGGCTGCACGAGCCGTGCAAGAGCTCCAACCGGACGTTGCCGAGGCCCGGTTCTCCAAGATCCCGGAATCCATCGCCGTCGACGTCGAGCCAGACCGTGTCTCCGATCCGCCCGCCTTTGATCAGAGGATCGATGACCTGGTCCGAGACCACGACACCCAGGCCGGGGCTCGAAGCCTCGACGGAATTGACGATGCGGTTCGAATTGGGGTCGAGCGCATTCACCACCTGGACATCGAAGGTGACCGTCAAGACGTCCAACGTGTCGAGATCGAAACCATCCGTGGGCAGTACCAGGTCGCTCGGCGAGCCATCGACGAGGTCGGGGTTGGCGCCCCCGGGAACGTTGTCCTTGACCACGCCGCCGGGACCCGTCGCGACCGTGCTCTCGGCGACGTAGACGGTGCCTTCAGGCAGCACATCCTGTACGTAGATGCCCTCGGCGATGAGCGACGAGGGATTCGAGACGGTGATCGTGTAGGTGAGGGTTTGCCCAGGAAACACCGGGCCACCGGCGTCGGACACCTTGGTCACCCGGATTCCCGGCACGGTGACCGTGCGCTGCGTCGTGGCTGCAGTCGAGCCGTCCCCTGCGGCGACCGAGGCGCTGTTTTGAACCGAGAACACCCCCGCCGGCAAGGGGTCGGGGATCGACATCTGGTAAGAGAACAAGACCAGTTCACCCGGCTGGATGGTGGGCAGCGTGTAGCCGCCCTCGTCGAGGGGATAAGGCGTCGCCGGTCCGGAATCGTCGGGAATCGGCACGCCATCGAGGTCGGTGGTGTCGGGCTCGTAGATCACGTTGTCGTCGGGCGTGTCGACCACGACCGGGTCGATCAACGCTGCGGGCGAGACATTCTTGACCACCAGCGTGTAGCGAAGCGTGTCACCCGGATCGACCAACCCGTTGCCGTTTCGGTCGATCTTCAGCTCGGCCTCTTTGACCAGAATGGGATTGATGAACGGCAGCACCACCGTGCCCAGGTCGAGCGAAGGGCTTCCCGCCGAAGCGACCCCGGGCTCCTGGCCCCAGGCAGCGGCGATCAAGGCGCCGTCCTCGGTCCAGACGCGCATCCCGGTCTGGTCGTTGTCGGGATCTCGAACCCTGAGCGCTTGCAGGCGATTCAGCGGCGTCGAGGTCTCGGCCGTCCCGTCGCCGTCATAGTCCACGTAGAGCAGGGTGTCGGCGTTCGCGGTCACCCACAAAGGGCTACCGTTCTCGGTCAGATCCGAGCTCCCGGGCGCCCAGCCCGCGATCGCCGCGGTCGCCAGGTAGTCCTCGGGGATCAGGCTGAAGCCCCAGTCGTAGGTAGTGGAGTCGAAGTCGATGGTGGATAGGGCGTAGAACGGAGCGGGGATGCCGGCTGCCGCGGCGACTCCGGCCGCCGCGATCTGCAGATTGTCGACCCAGATCCTCGAGCCACTCGCGGAAGTCACGCGAAAACGGATCTGGGTGTCGGAGGCGGCGTAGGGGGTCAGGTCGAAGCTCTCGCTGCCGCGGACTTTCGCGGGAAAAGTGTAGGTATGAAGCGGGGTCCAGCCCACGCCATTCCCCGAGGCCTCGAGCACCACCGAGCCTCCCTTGTCGTCGTACTCGTAGTCGTAGGTCAGGGTACCCCCGACCGCGCCGGTCAAGTCGACCCCACGCTCGATGAAGATCCCGACACCGGCCAAGATCTCCAGGCAGTTTCCACCGTGGCACTTGTTCGAGGTGTCCACCCGGATGTCACCGACCGTGGCACCGACCAGCTCTCCACCGCCTTCTGTCCAGTCGACGCTCCAGGGAAGGCTGCCGTCCGAACCGCTAAAAGCCACCATGTTGAACTCGTCGCGTGCCGCTGTCAGGCGACCCTCGAAGCGCGCACCAGAATTCGCCGGCATGGTGAACTCGTAGATGCCCCCCGCCGGAACCACGAAGTTCCCCGAAGGAACCAGGGTTTCATAGTCGACGTCAATGTCGAGATCGGCCGGATTGTAGGCGAACACGGTCACCGGCGCGGCTGCGTCGGTCTCCCCAACCGGGGTGTAGTAGACGCTGCTCCAGCGCTCGACCGGCTGCAGCGCGAACCAGCGCGCCTCGTAGGTCGTGTCGACATCGCCGGTCAGAAGATCCACCTGGACCGGTTTCGAGGCCAGCACCTCACCGCCGGTCAGGACGTTCCCGGCGAGCAGACTCTCGCCACGATCGAGCGTCGCACTCTGGTCGATCAGGCCATCCCCATTGACATCGACCGACACCAGGGTCGAGTCCGCACCGGCCATGATCGAGAAGGCCGTGTACTCGAACATGCAGTTCGCGGCGGGGGCGTTTACGCAGGGGGTCGGGGAGATGTCCTCACCCACCGGCGAGAGATAGCGAACCCCCCAGTCACTTGCCTGATACACCTCGACCGCGCCGGCCAGGACGACCCCCGAGAAGCACGATCCGCTGGGGCAGGGCGGCGTTCCGACCCAGTGCGGCCAGCCGGCCCGGGTGACCGCAATAACATCGCTCGAGGCGATCAAGTCGCCACCGTCGAAGCGCAGCTCGGCCGGGTTTCTCGGGTTGGCGATGACGTAGTTCTCGAGCGCAAGGACATCGCCGGCGTTCAGTCCATCGTTGGCATCGGTGCACGCCAGCGGGGCGCCGTTCTTGGTCGGCGGGCAGCCGGTCGAGGCCAGACCATCGCCCCAGACCTCGGTCGTCCCCTGGATCGGGTTCTGCGAGTCCGCTTCCAGACCGTCTTCCCAATGGTCATAGACCATCTTCGTTCCGTTGAGCGTCACGGTGATCGAGATCACGGCGCGCATGTCGTCGCTCGGGGGAAACGTGGCCTGATCGATGTCGACCGCCCAGGAC
>JABDIW010000123.1 GCA_013003515.1 Acidimicrobiia bacterium | reverse complement strand
TCCTTCGCCTCGAACCCGATTGCGTCGATGTCATCGTTGGCGAAGTCAAACAAGGCCACGCTCAGCTCAACCCGGGCATCAAGGATCACGGAGTGCTGCACTCGGTGCTGCGGCGGGCCGAGTGGCTCTATGACGGTGACCTGTCGACTGTGATCCAGGCGTTGCAGGAAGACCTCGTGGCCTACACGCCGGCACGAGGGGGGAAGGGCCGGATCCGCACCCGTCTGGTCGCGTTCGGTCGTGCCGACGAGTCCGATCTCCACACGATCCAGATCTCACACATGGTGGGGACGATGTTGCGCTTCTTCGACGAGCACGAGGAGGCGTTCAAGCCGGTGCAGTTCCGGGACCCGGCCCCGGCGTTTCTTCGCCTCCTGCTCAAGGCAGGCTTCGACGTCTCGAAGGCCGAGGAGCCGCGTTCCTAGACGACGAACCAGGCTCCCACGGCGATCAGTGCGGCAACTCCCAGCACCGTGCCGACTGCTGCAGCCAGCTTCCTGCTGCCCAGTGCCATGGCCATCGCGGCTTTGACGATGGTGTTGACGGCGACTGCGATCAGGACCACCTGGGCACCGATGGTGACGTCGAGCCCCTCTGACACCAGCCGGCCGGTGGACAGCGTGATGGCGTCGACATCGTTGATGCCGGCGATGGCACCGACGATGTTCAATGAGGCATCGGCGAAGTTGTCGGCCAGAGCCTTGGAGAGGAACACGATGACGCCGTACAGGGCGCCGAACGACAGGGCGGTCTCCAGTGTCAGCGGATTGGTGACGTCGATCTCCTCGTCGGGGTCGTCGCTGACGGACGAGGAGCGCCATGCGATGAGTGCGGCGCCCACCACGCCAACCGTCAACACGATCATGGGTGCAGTGAGGCGCCGGCCCAGCTCTGGAGACCGCAGGTAGGCCCACACCAGGACCCGCACATACATGATCCCGCCGGCGGCGAGGATCCCGGCGACGAGGGCATTGCGGAGCCCGGGACGGGTCTTTGACATCCGGGAGAACCCGAGCGTGATGGCGGTCGACGAGACGAGACCGCCGAGGAGGCCCGTGAGCGGCAGACCGCGGCGCCCCAGTACCCGCAGCGCCACGTACCCGACGAACCCGACACCGGACACGAACACCACCATCAACCAGATGTCGCGAACGTTCACGGCATCGAACGGCCCGAAATCCTCGTCGGGAAGCAGTGGAAGGACGACTGCCGTGATCACACCGAACTGCAGCGCGGCACGGACGTCGTCGTCGGTGAAACGCTTGGTCAATCGGTAGATCGGAGTCTTCATCCGCAGCAGTGCGGCCGTCCCCACCGCGATCGCCACAGCCACCACCAGCTGGTCCGCCAGGGCGAGTGCGCCGACAACGAATGCCACGAAGGATCCGATCTCGGACGTGGTGCCCCAGTCGCCTTCGGCACGGCCGATGGCGACGTAGGAGACGAGCACCAGCGCGGCGAACGACACGAGGGCGAGGGCGAAGGCGACACCGCCGTACCGGTCGCCGAAGAACACCGCCGAGGCTCCCCAGGCGGCATAGAGCGCATAGGTACGTGCGCCGGCGTGGGCTCTGGCGTCGCCGCGTCCGATCTGGCGTTCGAGCCCGATGACGGCGCCGAGGGCTGCCGCCGAGAGGAATCCCTGGATCAGCTGGCCAGTGTCATCCACGTCTCAAGCCTAAGACGCACCGACCGCCGAGATCAGGTGCTTTCGGCCTCCAGATTCCCACCCCACAACGTCAGACCGGTGCAGTCGTCGGGCTCGCGAACTGGTGGTTGCCCATCCAGCTCGTGGATCGTCACCTCTGTGGCGAACACGATGGTGCCGGCATTGA
>JABDIW010000073.1 GCA_013003515.1 Acidimicrobiia bacterium | reverse complement strand
CGGTCACCACCTCGCCGCCGGGATCGAAGTCGCGGGTTCCGATGACGGTGAAGGCCTCGTTGAGGTAGACCTCTTGGCCGCGCTCGAGCGCCTTGATCTCGATGGTGGGCTCGACGTTGACGCGCATTTTGCGACCACCGGTGAAGACGTCGGCGGTGCCGTCCTCGTTGATCTGGAGCACCGTCCCGAACGGGTTGGGCGGGGCCGTGAGTTTCTCTACCTCGTCTCGCAACAGCGCCAGCTGCTCGCGTGTCTCTTCGAGAGCGGCGCTCAACTTCTGGTTCTGAGAGGCGGCCTGCGCCAGGCGATCCTTCGACTCGAGGAGCCTCTCCTCGAGTACGCGAACCCGACGCGGAGCATCCTGGAGACGGCGACGCAGAGCGGAGAGCTCCTCTTCGAGTGTCTCGATGGTGCTCTTCAGCTGCCGGACCTGTTCGTCGTGTGCTTCCACAGGGCTCCTCCACCTGACGGGCTCGAGCTCGGCTTCGAGCGCCGAGTCAGGTCAGTATACGAGTGACCTCAAATGAGCCAGTACGTCTATCGGCCCGCCCGACGAGGGGCTGTAGGCGGCGGCCGGGAGGCGAGGCCGCAAAGTTCCGCTACCGCCCGCGCCAGAGGTACACTCGCTCGCCGACGACGAAAGGTATCAACGACATGAAGGTGTGGATCGACCAGGACCTGTGCACGGGCGACGGTCTGTGTGAGGAGATCGCTCCCGACGTGTTCGTGCTGCTCGATGACGGGCTCGCCTATGTGCGTGAGGGAGAGAAGATCTTTGCCACCGCAGAGGGCAACCCGGAGGGCGCAGCCGGTCTCGCTGCCATCCCTGATGGTCAGCTGGATCTCGTCGTCGAGTCCGCTGAAGAGTGCCCCGGAGAGTGCATCTTCATCGAGCCGTGATCGTCGATCACTCCTCCTGATCGCCAGCCGTAGGTGTAGCTGCGATCTTCCGCGCCGTCGTGATGAAGCCGGTGTGGCCGATCATCCGGTGCGCCGGTCGAACCGATCGACCCTCGATCGGCCACTCCCGGATCAGGATTTCGACAGTCACCACATCGAGATATCGTTTGGTGGCCGCCAGAGCCCTTCGCGTCTCCTGGACCTGGGGAACGGTCGGGACGTAGGCGCAATACACGCCTCCATCCGACATGGCCTCGGTCGCTGCCGGCACGATGTGCCACGGTTCCGGGATGTCGAGGACGATTCGGTCCGGAGCGACGTCGGCGACCACATCCTCCACCTCGCCCTCGCGCAGTTCGAGTTGGGGCGGCATGTCTCCAAAGAACCCGGAGATTCGTCGCGAGGCATGCTGGTGATGGTCGGGACGACGCTCCACCGAGACCACCCGGCCGGACTCGCCGACCGCACGGGCCAGGACCATGGCGAGGGCTCCTGAACCGGTCCCCGCCTCGAGCACGGTCATCCCGGGCCCGACATCGGCTGCAACCAGCACCCAGCCGGCGTCCTTGGGGTAGACGACCTGGGCTCCGCGCTCCATCTTCAGGATGTAGTCCGAGAGCCGGGGACGTATCGCAACGAGTCGGGAGCCCTTGCTCGAGGCCAGCACCGAGCCATCGGAAGCACCGATGATCTCATCGTGCGGCAGCGAGCCCATGTGGTACTGGAACACCCGTCCCGGAGTCAGGTTCATCAGGTAGCGCCTGCCCTTGGAGTCGAACAGCAGGCATGCTTCGCCCTCGGTGAACGGCCCTGACATCGTCAGGAGACGATCGTGGCGACGACGCCGGCGAAGACCGAGGCCACCATGGCGATGACGATGACCCAAACGATGATCTGTCTGCTCCGTGCGGTTCGCATCAGGTCATCGTAGGTCAGACATCGACGGAGTCGGTGACCTCATCGCCACGCACCACCCGGATCGTGAGGCCCTGGTCCTGCTTGATCCGCTTGACGAACAGCAATTCGCCACCGCCCTGGTCCCGAGAGCGCAGGTATCCGAAGAGGGCGAGAGCCAGTCCGGCCCCAAAGCCTGCAGGCCGCCGGGTTCGCGCTCCTCGTGCCAGTTCGCTCAGTCCGAGCCAGACGAACCGATTGGGGACGAGGCGCGACGGCGTGAACGGGCCGATGAACCGGGTGCGGAGGTCGCGGAGCGTCACTTCAGCTTGTAGACCTCGACGCGGGCGCCACCGACCTTCTTGTGGCCCTTGCGGCGTCCCATCAGGAATGCCACGAAGATCACGAGCACGACTACGCCGACGATGGCGAGGGTGATGCTGCGTGCCTCTTCCTTGGTCTCGTCCACAACCGATTCGATCTCACGCAGCTTTGCTTCCAGATCATCTCGAGACACGCTCATGGCGTCGGGTCCTTCCGGTTGACGAGGGCGATGATCGCTCCGATGACGGCGAAGAGCACCAGTGCGGCGGCGATGTATCCGAGACCAGACCACAGCGTGTGGGACTCGACGACTTCGGAGCTGACGGTGCCGGGCATCAGTTCGATGATGAAGCGCACCGCGGCGATTCCCAGGAACAGCGCCCCGAGGGCAAACGCTGCCGCCCCTGCAAACCCGAGCCCGGCGTATCGGCCCAGCCGGCGCGCCGGCTCCACGGTCTCCTGACGAAGGTATTCCTTCGACATGCCGACGAATTCCTGCACCATCTGGGGCAGTTCGGTGGGGCCCGCCATCAGCCGGCACCCATCGTTCGCTCGAGGAGCCGGGTCTCCAGCTCCAGCAAGCGCACCTCTCGTTGAACACGCTCGTACACGCTCGTTGTCTCCATGAGTTCCTGAACCTCGGGGCTCGACAGCCTGAGCAGTGAGGCTACCTGATACGAGGCCATCGCGGCATTGGACGAGATCTCGACCGTGATATCCGCCGGCCGGCCACTCTCGGCGAGCACGGCCAGGTACCGGCGCAGCGCCCTTGCCAGATCATCGACGTCCACATCGCCGACGAAGGCATCGTCGATCTCCTCCGAGACAGTGACGACGGCGCGCGGGTAGGGGTCGTCAGGGAGAAGATCGGTGATCCTGAAGAGCCGCTCTCCGAGCACGACCACCATGCGCCGGCCGTCACCGACTTCCCTGGTTCCTTCGACCCGCACGACGGTGCCGACGTCGTGATGAGTTGCCTCGCCGCCGACCTCGAGACCGTCTCTGATGAAGACGACGCCAAACCTGGCAGGCAGATCGCTGGGCCCGGTCTCGACGCCTGGAGGCAGGCCAATGTCGGCCAGCAGCGCGTGATAGCGGGGCTCGAAGACCTGAAGCACCATCGGCTGACCGGGGAGAAGCACCCTTCCCAGGGGAAACAGCGGCAGGGTTTCCATGGCCGCATCATATGGAGCCCCCGGTCGTAGCCGACCCGCCGGTACCATCGCCAACCCCATGACCACCGACCCCGACCTCGTCGCCCTCCGCCGCTCGAGCAGAGCCTCGTACAACGTCACCCCCATCGTGTGGGGTCAGGCCATCTCGCTCTTCGGCGACTACGTCGCCTACTTCACACTCCCCTACTTCCTCGTGGTTCTCACCGGCAGGGAGCTCGACCTCGGTCTGGCGTCGGCGGCCGAGACGGTGCCGATGCTGCTGTTCGGATTCACTGCGGGCGTGATACTCGACCGGATCCGGCTCCGGCCCATGCTGGTGTTCGCCGACATCGCCCGCTCGCTCGCGTTCGTCTTGCTCGCACTCGGGGTCTACACCGACACGGTTGCTCCGTACATGGTGTTCTCCGCCGCCTTCGTGGTCGGCTCGATGTCTGTGTTCTTCGACTCGGGCTTGCAGGCATACATGCCGCAGGCGATCGGCGAGGACCTGCTCCTCAAAGCGAACTCGACGCTCCAGCTCGCCCGAACCGCTGCCTTCGTTGCCGGACCTGTGATCGGGGGACTCGTCGTCGCTGTGCCGTCGATCGGCTTCGAGACGGCATTCATCCTGAACGCCATCACCTTTGCGGCTTCTGCCGTCTTCCTGACCATGGTGCGACCCGCATACGACCGGAAGCGTCAGCCGCGTTTGCCGTTCATGGAAGAGATGCGGGCCGGTCTCGGGTTCCTGATGCG
>JABDIW010000064.1 GCA_013003515.1 Acidimicrobiia bacterium | reverse complement strand
CTTGATGGCGTTCGCGATCAGGTTGGTGAGAGTCTGGCGGAGCCTCACCGTGTCGGCGCGACAGCGCAGCCCGGCCGAGTCACTGGCCACGAGTGTGAGGTCAGAGGCGTCTGCGAGCGGGCGGAGGAGCCCGGTGACATTCTCGACGACCGCACAGCAATCGATGTCCTCCAACGCAACGGTCAAACCGGTCCTCGAGAGCTTGGCGACCTCGAGCAGTTCGTTGACCATCTGGAGGAGGAAGCTCGACGCCTGGTAGATCTCATGGACGTATTCGGACGCCTCAACCGGTGCAACGTCGATCGTCTCGACGAGCTGTGTGTACCCGACGATGGACGTGAGGGGTGTGCGCAGCTCATGGGAGACCGCCGAGTAGAGACGCTGCTGCTGGTCCATGGCTTGGGCGAGTTCCCCATTGGCTCGTTGCAGGTCTGCAGTCCACGTGGCAGCGATCTCCTCGGCGAGCGCCTGAGTACGGGCCTGAGCTCGATGCAACCGGTGGTAGAGAACCCCCACCAGGGCGCCGGCGATGCCAAGAACGCTCGGAGCGAGGTCGACGATGAACATCACGGGCATCGCGCGGTGCAACTCGTCGAACGTCAGCGTTCCGTTCGTCGCGACTGCCACCCACCAGGCAGCCAGCACGAACAGGATCCCGAACAGGGCTCCACCGATCGCCCATCTCGCTACGTGAAAGGAGGTGCGAGAACGCGCCATACCCATTGGATCGGCCATTGATGCGGGCTCCTTGAGGTGCGTGTGGGCATATCATCGGCTGATGTCTCGTGAACGGCCTGAAGGTCATCGTTTGGAACGAATTGCCGGCGTGCTGGGAGCACTGGCTGAGCGTCTCGCATCGGCCGGAGTGACCGCCGGGGTGGCGGGTAGCACGATGGTCGCCTTGCTCGGTGGGGACGTTGAGCCTGCCGACATCGATCTCACGTGCCACTCGGGAGCGCTCGAGGTGATGCGTTCTGCCCTCGACGATGTGGAGGAGATGGAGACCGGCGGACCGGTGTGGCGCAATGCCTGGTGGCTGCGGGGACGGGTGTCCGGGGTCCCCATCGACGTGATCGGCGGACCGGCCATCGATGTCGATGGTCATCGGGTCGACCTGACGCCGGTCTCACCGCTTCAGATCGCGGTCGCGGAGACTCGGGTCAGCCTCGCCGATCCTGCCGAGTGGGTGTACGTCTACCAGGCGATGGGGTCGAACAAGGCCGACCTTCTCGCCGCTCTCCTCGACCCGGCAGACATCGCCGCCGCCGGGACCCGGTTGGGCATCACCCCTCTCTACACTGGCGTCACCGCCTCGGAATAGCAGTCCTCCGGCGCGGTTGAATGAAACCCATGTCTGACGACACCAAGCCCACCGTTTCTCTCAACCTGCCGACGCTCCAGGCACAGCCTGAGCCGGCTCAGGAAGACGCGTCCGCCGAGCCCATCGACATGGATGTCCTCGACGAGACACTCGAGTACATCCGTCCCGCTCTCCAGACCGACGGTGGCGATCTCGTGTTGCTGTCGGCCGACAACGGGCGAGTGACGCTTCAGCTCGTTGGGGCGTGCGGGGGCTGCCCGATGTCGACGATGACGCTGACGGCCGGGATCGAGCGGATCCTCACCGACCGGGTGCCAGGCGTGACAGAGGTCGTGGCTCTCTAGAAGCCGGCAGCCGGTCGCTAGAGCGTCAGGTCTGGCAGCGTCGGGGGGCCGTCCTCGGTGAACACCAACGATGTCTCGATGTGGGACACCTGGGGCATCGTGGTGAACCCGCTCACGGCAAGCTGCCGCAGATGGTCTGCGTCACGTACCACCACCTCTACCAGGAAGTCGTCGGCTCCCGTGACGTGCCAGAGGCGAGCCACTTCAGGCATCGCTCGTGCATCCTCGGCGAACCTGTCGACGTCGGTTGCGGTGTGGCGCGACAGCCGCACGGCAACCATCGCTCGCAGGCCGATGCCGAGTGCGGTGGGTTCGACGTCGGCGTGGAAGCCGCGGAACACTCCCGAGTCCTCCAGACGCCGCACCCGTTCCGAGCACGTCGAAGGGGCGAGACCGACGGCGGCCGCCAGCTCCTTGTTGGAGCGCCGCGCATTCTCCTGGAGAAGCCCGATGATCTGTCGATCTATTCGGTCAAGTGACCGCATGTGTCCTCCTCTGCCGAATCTCCTACGGATTCTATTGCAGTAATCCGGAGATGTCGTACCTTGAAGGCACGTCTGACGAACGAAGGGGAGCGCACGATGCGACGCAGCTGGGCAGAGCCCTACAAGATCAAGATGGTCGAGCCGATCCGGATGACGACTCCTGAAGAGCGCGCCACCGCCATCACCGCGGCCGGCTACAACACGTTCCTCCTCCGCGCCGAAGACGTCTACATCGACCTTCTCACCGATTCAGGGACCTCGGCGATGTCCGATCGGCAGTGGTCGGCGATGATGCTCGGTGACGAGGCGTATGCGGGTAGCCGCAGCTTCTATCGCCTGGTCGATGCCGTGCAGGAGGTGTACGGCTACGAGGAGCTCGTGCCCACTCATCAGGGGCGCGGTGCCGAGCACATCCTGAGCCAGATCCTGATCGGCGAAGGCGATGTCGTCCCCGGCAACATGTACTTCACCACCACCCGGTTCCATCAGGAGCACGCCGGCGGCCGCTTCGTCGACGTCATCGTCGACGAGGCCCACGACCCTGAGAGCCTCTTCCCGTTCAAGGGAAACGTCGACCTCGACAAACTGCAGCGGGTCATCGACGAGGTCGGCGCCGATCGCATCCCGTACATCTCGGTGGAGACGAACGTGAACATGGCTGGGGGACAGCCTCTGTCGCTGGAGAACCTGAAGGCAACGTACGAGCTGTGCCATCGCCACGACATCCTGGTGATGCTGGATGCCACCCGGGCGCTGGAGAACGCGTGGTTCATCAAGCAGCGTGAGTACGGGTACGCCGATCACAGCGTCGCCGAGATCCTTCGCGAGATCTGCTCGTACACCGATGGCGCCACCATGTCGTCCAAGAAGGACAACCTGGTGAACATCGGCGGCTTCCTGGCGCTGCGTGATCCCGAGCTCGCCCGCAAGGCACGGGCCCTGCTCGTGGCCTTCGAGGGTCTCCACACGTACGGCGGCATGTCCGGTCGGGACATGGAGGCGCTCGCCGCAGGCATCCACGAGATGGTGTCGACCGATGATCACGTCGCTGCCCGGATCGGTCAGGTGGAGTATCTGGGCAATGCGCTCATCAAGGCCGGTATCCCGCTGATTCGGCCTGTCGGTGGCCACGGGATCTTCATCGATGCGATGGCAGTCCTGCCTCACATCCCCCAGGACCAGTTCCCGGCTCAGGCGTTGACCGCGGCGCTGTACAAGGAATCCGGTGTGCGGGGCATGGAGCGCGGCATCGTGAGCGCCGGGCGCGACCCGAAGACCGGTGACCACCACTACCCGAAGCTCGAGCTGGTCCGTCTTGCCATCCCCCGTCGGGTCTACACCCAGGCCCACATGGACGTCGTGGCCGAGTCGGTGGTCGAGGTCTTCGAGAATCGCGAGGCGGTGCGAGGGCTGCGATTCACGTACGAGCCCGACGAGCTGCGCTTCTTCCAGGCCCGGTTCGAGGAGGTGTGACCCTCCCGTCCTAGGCTCCGCCCCCATGTCGGAGTTGTGGAAACGAGCACGAACGGGTGACATCCGCTCGCTGGCCAAGGCGATCTCAGCGGTCGAGTCTGGTGACGGGCTGGACATCCTCGCCGCCGCCTATCCCGAAGCTGGTGACGCCCACATCGTCGGGGTGACTGGCGCCCCTGGGGCCGGGAAGTCGACACTGGTCGATCGCATCATCTCGGTCGCCCGTGGCGAGGGAAGGCGAGTTGCCGTCGTGGCCGTCGACCCCTCCAGTCCGTTCACCGGAGGGGCCATCCTCGGTGACCGGGTGCGGATGCAGGACCACATCGACGATCCCGACGTGTACATCAGGTCCCTGGCCAACCGCGGCCACCTCGGAGGGATCTCCGCCGCGACACCGAAGGCAGTGACGCTGGTCGCCGCAGCCGCCTTCGATCCCGTGATCATCGAGACGGTTGGGGTGGGCCAAGCCGAGGTGGGCATCACCGAGCGCGCCGACACCACCCTCGTCGTGGTCAATCCCGGGTGGGGCGACAGCGTGCAGGCCGCCAAGGCCGGGCTTCTCGAGATCGGCGACCTGTTCGTGGTCAACAAGGCGGACCGGGCCGGCGTCGAAGAGACGGTGCGTGATCTGCGTCAGATGCTCGAGCTGGGCCCGGAGCTGGCATGGACCCCGCCCATCATCACCACGGTGGCCACCGACGGATCGGGCACAGACGAAGTGTGGGCCGCCATCACCGCTCACCGGGAACACCTCGAGACCTCCGGCCAGATCGTCGGTCGCCGTGCGGAGCGTGCCCGCGCCGAACTCCATGACGCCGTCGAGGTCTCTCTCCGCCATTCGGTCGAAGAGCGCATGGCCGTCGAGTCGGTCCTCGAAGAGGTCGTGGCCCGGCGGGTCGACCCATGGACCGCCGCCGGACGGCTCGTCGGTGGCGGTGGGTAGCCTCGGGTCGACCTCGAGACAAAGGAACGGCCATGAGCCTCGTCGACTATGACCGTGATGGCGCCGTCGCCCTCATCACGCTCAATCGTCCCCCCGTGAACGCCCTCAGCGCCGAGTTGATCGCCGACCTCGACGCCTCCATCGTCGAGGCGGCGGACCCTGCGGTGCGGTCCGTCGTCATCACCGGTACACCGCACTTCGCAGCCGGCGCAGACATCACCGGGTTCCAATCCGCCTTCGACGCAGGGACGGAGGACACGCTGGCGTCGGATCTCGGTGGGTTCGTGAAGAGGTTCGAGGCGCTCGCCAAGCCGACGATCGCTGCCATCCGTGGTTTCGCACTGGGTGGCGGGCTGGAGTTGGCGCTTGGCGCCGACTTCCGGTACCTGGCTGACGATGCCCGTGTCGGTCAGCCCGAGATCCTCCTCGGCATCATTCCGGGGGCCGGCGGGACCCAGCGGCTGGCACGGGTGGTGGGTGAACACCGGTCACGCGAGCTGTGCATGAGCGGCCGACAGGTCGATGCCGCAGAGGCTCTGGCGATCGGTCTTGCCGACAAGGTGACAGCGCCCGACGAGTTGGTCGAGGTCGCCATGAAAGATGCCACCCGATGGGCCAAGGGTCCGACAGCCGCCTACGGCGCGGTGAAGCGGGCTTCGATCGGCGGCTTTGGACGCCCGCTCGCCGAGGGCCTCGAGGTCGAGGCAGAAGCCTTCCGTGATGTCTTCGGCTCGGCCGATGCCCGGGAGGGTGTGGCTGCCTTCCTCGAGAAGCGGAAGGCCGCGTTCAAGGGGAACTGAACCGGGCGGCGAGTCGCTTCAGGTTTCGCCGCCAGATGGCGGCCAGAACGGGCCGGGCCGCTAAGGCGGTGACCGCGCCCCCGGCGTACCAGGGGAACGACAGCCTCTCGGTCCACACGAACCGGGTTCCTCCCTCTGTGGGCTCCAACAGGAACTCGCCTTCGCCGCTCACCAGGCCCTCGTGGCGGATCGCCATGCGATGGGGTGGCTCCCATGCCGTGAACTCCATGACGTCGGTGGTCGACAGCGGACCGACCTTGGTGAGGACCTCCATGCGGGTGCCGACTCCGGAGTGTTGCTCGGACAGGAAGTCGATCCTCTCGGCATCGGCCATCCATTCCACGTGTGACGCCAGGTCGGCGATGTCGGCCCAGACCTCGTCCGGTGACGCCGGGATGTCAACTGTGACTCGCATGGTGGGACCGTACCCGGGTGGGCGGCGCTACCGGCTACCGTGCCCGACCCCATGGATCGCAACGCTCGGCAACGACTGATACGGCGCGGGCTGGCGACTGCCGCCGGAGCCGTCGTGGTCGTGGTCTTCGCCGCATCGTGGTACTTCTCGAATGTCCTGCGTGACGACCTCCTGGTGCCGACACCATTCACGCCGGAGTCGACGTCCGTGGTGACAGCCGTCGGAACCGGCCGGATCATCCTCGAACCGGGGCCCGATGCCGAGCGAGACGGTGTGTACGGGCTCCTCGGCCCCAACGGGTACGGCCAGGTGTCGAACGTACTTGCCATCACCGATACCGGGGTCGAACGTGGCTTCCGGCTGTTCGAAGGGACGATCGAGGTCGGCGACCCGGTGGCCCTCGACCAGTACGCCTATGCAGGGGATCCCGAGACGGCCCACGGCATCGACTTCCGTGAGATCAGGTTCTCCGGCGATCTCGGACAGCATCCGGCCTGGGTGATCGACGGCGACCGGGATACCTGGGTCATCGTCGTGCATGGCAAGGGCCTCGAAGAGCGTCGCCAGGCACTGCGCATCATTCCTCGCCTCCATGACGCCGGGTACCCGGTGTTCGTCATCGCCTACCGCAACGACACCCTCGCCCCGAAGTCGGAGGACGGTCGGTACGGGTGGGGTTTCGACGAGTGGCTCGACATCGAATCGGCGATGTTCTTCGCCGAAGCCAATGGTGCCGACGATTTCGTGCTCTACGGCTTCTCGATGGGAGGGGCGATCACCGCGACCTACCTCCACGAAGCTCCCGAGCTCGAACAGGTGGCCGGAGTCATCTGGGACTCTCCCGTTCTCGATCTCGAGGCGGTCGTCGATTCCTCAGCCTCCGACCGCTCGATCCCCGGTCTCCTGACGTGGCTCGCCAAAGGCTTATCGGCCATTCGCTTTGGTGTCGATTGGGATGCCCTGGATCAGGTGGAGCGTGCCGCCGAGTTCGATGTTCCCGTCTTGTTGATGCACGGATCCGCAGACGACACCGTCCCGGTGGAGTCCGCGGACGAGTTCGCTGCGGCACGACCCGAGTCGGTGCGGTATGAACGCTTCGATGGGCTCGACCACGTGCTGTTGTGGAACGGCGATCCTGCCCGATACGAGGCAGCCGTGCTGGAGTTCCTCGTCGACGTTGCCGGCGACGAGTAGGCGTCAAGCGGGGCGGATCAGGGTCCGGATCCCCGGTCCGTGGGAATCGAGGCGGTCGAGGGCAGCGTTCACGGCGCCGACATCGAGAGGCACCTCGCCGGTGATCACGGGTGCCAGGTCGAGGGTTCCGGCCTCCGCCCATGCCATCAGGTCGCCGACTTCGGCGAGGGTGTGGTCGTTGCAGCCGAGGATCTCTCGCTCGGGGCCGACGATGGCCTGATAGGGGGAGACTGTCAGCGTCTCCTGGGTGATGCCCACCAGGACGAGACGGCCCCGTGGTGCCAATGCACGGAGCCCGGCTTCGGTGACGGCGGGGGCTCCAACGAGGTCGAGGGCAACGTCCACCTCATCGATGATGCCTGCCCCGTTGGCGACGATCGGAGTGGCCCCGAGAGCCTCGGCGATTTCGAGACGGCCGGGATCGCGGTCGACGGCGAGCACACGCTCCGCGCCGAGTATCCGGGCCAACTGGACGGCCGACATGCCGAGGCCGCCGACGCCGAATACGGCCACGGTCTCGCCTGCCTTCAGCCGTCCCCTCCGGAGGGCGTGATACGAAGTTGCGGTCGAGCACATCATCACCGCGGCGTGGCCAAGGTCCACTCCGTCGGGCACCGGTACCGCGTTGGCGGCCGGCACGACAACGGCGTCGGCGTAGCCCCCGTCGCGGGTGTTGCCGACCATGCCATACGCCGTACAGAACTGCTCGGCCTCGTCGAGGCACCGCGAGCACGCCCGACAGGCCACCACGTAGTGCACTGCCACCCGGGCAC
>JABDIW010000020.1 GCA_013003515.1 Acidimicrobiia bacterium | reverse complement strand
GGGCCAGGACCCGCTCGCGCGCCGTGGTGTTGCCGGCCATCTGGGCACGGAGGTGCCGTCGACCACGTCGGGGAAGCAGCCCTCTTCGGTGCCGGCCTCGGGAATCACACAGTCGGTACTCTCCACGACCTTCAACGTGTGGGTGTTGACCGTGTCGTTGTCGGTGATCCGCACCGGCAGGCTGAACGGCACCTGGGCCTTTGGCCGGCCCAGGCCGGGCTTATCGAGGTAGCCCTCTTCGCCGGTAGGTTCGGCGTCGGTACCGCCGCCGGGCCCGCTGGATTCGAAGTTCTCGTCGACGATGTTGAAGTCGTCGTAGGAGATGAAGCTGTACCAGATGTCGGTCTTGTGGTTAGAGATGGCACCGCTCCAGCCCTCGCCGGGGCCCTTGCCCTTGCCGGGCCGCAGACCGCTCGGGTCCTCCTGCCAGGAGATAGCAAACCCGGCCCCGCGGGCCGAGGCCACCATCGGCAGGTAGGCGTCGCGCCGACCTGAGGTCAGGCGCTCCGGCTTGAACCAGATGATGTCGCCCAGTTCCACCGTCGCGGACTCGTCACAGGAGTTGATGCCTGTGCCCACGCCCGTGCAGCAGTCAAACGGCTCGCCGTCAGCCGTACATTGATCGACGACCGTCGTCGGGTCGTCTTCAATATTCATCGACGCAAACGTGCCCGCGTCCAACTCTTTCTGGCTGGCAATCACACCACGGGCCGTCCACAGGCAGGAGTAGGGGATCTCGCCGATGCCCAACTCGGCTACATCGTCGACCTCGTTGTAGTCGACCGATCCCTGCTGGCCTCGCACACCCCAGATGTCGGTGACGTAGTAGTCATCGTCGCCGGGGTAGTCGGGTTCGCAGACCTCGGTGCCCTGCTCGGCGTTGCCACGACAGTAGACCGCGCACTCGTTTTCCTCGGTCAGAGGATCATCCGCCTCGACCTCGTCGGTCGCCGGGTCGTCGCAGGTGGTGATGGAGTAGCGCGGGTTGCCGCTCTTGCAGAACTTGCTCTCCCACGCCACCAGGATCTTGTTGTCGTTGACTTTCACATAGGGCGAGCCGACCGTGCCGGGGAAGGGTTCGCCGGTCTCCAGGTCGAATGACGTCATGTCGGCCATGCGCGAGATGTTCATGCGCTTCCAGGTGGTGCCGTCATCGCGGGAGATTGCGGTATGCAAATCCCAGGAGAAGCGGCCGGGCCAAAACGCGTCATTGACCTGCTCGTCGTAGATGTCGACCTTGCCCATGTAGGTCGTCAGTATTGGCTTGGCGACATCGCGGCACTCGATCAGCGTGACCACGCATGCGTCTCCCTCGATGCGCGGATCACAGACCACCGATTCGCCGGTGGTTGGATCGGGCATCCGCCACTCCTCGTACGGTACGCCGAGCGTGTCGACGCCCTCGTCGTAGAGCTTGTCGCCGTTTTCGTCGTA
>JABDIW010000018.1 GCA_013003515.1 Acidimicrobiia bacterium | reverse complement strand
GTGCCTGCGACCTTGAAGTCCATGTCACCGAGGGCATCCTCTGCACCGAGGATGTCGGTGAGAGTGATGTAGCCACCGTCATGGGCGATGAGGCCCATGGCGATGCCGGCCACTGGAGCGTGGATCGGGACGCCTGCGTCCATCAGGGAGAGGCTCGATCCGCACACCGACGCCATCGACGACGAACCGTTCGACATCAACACCTCGGAAACGAGGCGGAAGGCGTAAGGGAAGTCCTCGATCGGCGGGATCACCGGCAGCAACGCCTTCTCGGCGAGCGCACCGTGACCGATCTCGCGGCGCTTCGGACCGCGCATGAACCCCGTTTCGCCGGTGGCGAAGGGCGGGAAGTTGTAGTGATGCATGAAACGCTTCGTCTCTTCGATCGAGATCGTGTCGAGCATCTGCTCCATGCGGAGCATGCCCAGCGTGGACACGTTGAGCACCTGGGTCTCCCCGCGCTGGAAGAGACCAGAACCATGGCCCTCGTGGACCACATCGACCTCGACGTGGAGGTCGCGAATGTCGGTGGCGCCGCGACCATCGAGGCGGATGCCCTCGTCGATCACCCGCTGCCGCATCGACTTCTTCATGACCGCCCGGAACGCCTTCTTGGCCTGAGCGAGTGAGTCACCATCGTCCTCGGCGAAGCCGAGCGACTCGATGACCTCGTCACGAGCCGCCGACTGAGCGGCAGCCCGCTCCATCTTGTCTGCGATGGACACGACGTTGCCGATCTTGTCTGCTGCAGCAGCCGCGACACGGTCGTAGATCTCGTCGCTGAAGTCGCTGACCGACGGCCACTCCACTGGAGCCGGCTCGCCCACCTGGGCCGCCAGCTCGTTCTGGAGGTCGACGAGGGTGGCGATGTAGCCCTTGGCCTCGTCGAGCCCGCGGGCAACGGTCTCTTCGTCGCTGCTCGGCTGGCCACCCTGGACCAGACGGAACCCCTCTTCGGTGGCCCCGGCCTCGACCATGACGATGTCGACATCGCCCGACTCGTTCTTCTTGCCGGCAACCACCAGGTCGAACACGGCGTTCTCGAGCTCGTCGAAGGTTGGGAACGGAACCCACTCGCCCTCGATCAGGCCGAGCCGGATGGCGCCAACCGGTCCATCGAACGGGATGGCGCTGATGGACAGTGCAGCCGACGATGCGTTGAGCGCCGGCACGTCGTACGGATGGACGAGGTCGGCCGACAGGATCGTCGACAGGACGTGGGTCTCGCAGCGGAATCCCTCTGAGAAGTTGGGTCGCAGCGGACGGTCGATGAGACGACACGTCAGGATCGCCTTTTCTGTGGCACGGCCTTCGCGGCGGAAGAACGAGCCGGGGATCCGGCCCACTGCGTACATCCGCTCCTCGACGTCGATCGTCAAGGGGAAGAAGTCAGCGCCTTCGCGCACCTCGCGGCGTGCCGTTGCTGTGGTCAGTACCTGGGTCTTGCCAATGGAGACCACGACGGCCCCATCGGCGAGTTTGGCCAGTTTGCCGGTCGAGAAGGATATTTCCTTCTCACCGATCTGGCCGCGGACGGTCTTTTCTTCGACCATCACACTCTCCTCTATCGGGGAGGAGCGGGATGTCGCCCGTTACCAGTCGTCAACCCTCGACCCATTCGAGAGTTGGCCACTGACAACCGGTGACAGCTCCTCCGGTTTGGTGTTGTGGGACCCATGGGTCCCCCGGGCTCAGACGCGAAGAAGGCGGCCCCAAGGCCGCCTTATCGACGCAAACCGAGCTTGGCGATCACTGCCCGATATCGCTCGACATCCTGGTCTTGCAGATACCGGAGCAACCTGCGGCGTTTGCCGACCATCATCAACAGACCTCGCCGCGAGTGATGGTCCTTCTTGTGGACCCTCAGATGATCGGTGAGGTGGTTGATGCGTTCGGTGAGCAGCGCGACCTGGACCTCCGGAGAACCGGTGTCCGTCTCGTGCGTGCCGTACTCGCCGACAATGGTTGTGGTGTCTTTCACTGAAACCCTTTGGTCTTGGGAAGACGCGGGCGATCGCCCGAGGCGAGAGGATAGCAGGCGAATTCGGACAACAGTTCACTGTGATCAGTTGTCAGTTGTCAGTCATCAGTCATCAGCAAGAGGAGGAGTGTCCTGGCAGCTGACAACCGACGCTTCGCGTTCAGCCCGTCTCGATCTCCAGACCGGTGCGGGCCCAGGCGACGATGCCACCGGCCAGGTTGTACACGTTGTCGAATCCTGCCTGATGCATCAGAGCTTCGGTGAGACTCCCCGACCTGTTGCCGGTCTGGCACTGCAGCACGATGTCCCGATCACGGGGCAAGTCCTGCCACCACTCCTGGACGTTCGACATCGGCATGAGCTCGGCTCCCGGGATACGCGCCATGTTCCATTCGTTCGGCTCACGAACATCGACGAGCAGGGCCCCGTCGTCGATGAGTGCGCGTGCCTCGGTCGGGTCGACGGATGGGATGGGCGAAACGAGCGTCATAGGGACGACAGGATACCGATCCGGGAGAGCGCTCCAGCCGTCGCGGTACGCTGTCCCCGATGCGCCGCAACGTCCAATCCGGCAGCCCGTACGAGGAGCTTTACGGCTTCGCACGCGCCGTTCGCGTCGGTGATCGGGTGCTCGTTTCGGGAACCGCTCCGATCCCCCAGGATGGGTCCGAACCACCGGATTCGGCATTCGAACAGATGACGCTGTGCGCCTCCATAGCCCTCGCAGCTCTCGGAGACCTCGGTGGATCGGTGACCGACGTGGTGCGTACCCGCATGTTCATCACCGACCCGGCCCATGCAGACGAGGTCGGCCGCGCTCATGGGCAGGTGTTTGGCGACGTGAGGCCGGCAGCGACGATGGTCGTCACCGGCCTGCTCGATGAGCGATGGAAGGTCGAGTTCGAACTCGACGCACTCCTGGCCTGATCACAGCCGGGGAGTTCCTCCACCACCGCTGATCCAGCCGTATTGCATGGGCCACCGATGACCGGCGTCCCAGGTCTCGTCGCAGTCGCCGGGCCGGCGGATCTCGGCAACGAGGCACTCCGCGACCTCGGGGTGCTCGAGCACCGAGTTGTGGGCTTCGGCAACGCGTTCTGCGGACCGCCAGATCCGCATCGGGACGTCCAGGATCCACGGACGGGAGACATCCACAGGTCCCAGCAGCTCGTCGAGTACGTGACCGCCGCCATCGTCACTGAGGTCGTAGATCCGGAGACCGGGCGGTCTGTCACGGAAACTGGTCACCCATGCATCAGGGTTGCGGATCACGACGACGTCGACACCGGAGGGCTCGCCAAGGTGAGCGCGGGCGTCTCGACAGCCGAGGTCGTCACATCGGTGCGGATCGAAGCCACCGTTGTCCGGGATCGGCCCGACCCAGAAGCCCACCCTCTGCATCCAGCCAGTGACCCCGTCGGCGATGGGAGGGTCGAGCAAGGACGCGCCATAGACGTTGGCGATCCTCATCGACTCGTCTTGATCCCACCACGACAGCAGTTCTGCGATGGACGCTGCTCCCTTCGAGAAACCGACCAGATAGATCGGTCTCCCCGAGGTCGCCGCCCCCTGAAGAAAGGCGTGGAGGTCGCCGGCGGCTTCGGCAACCGAGGAACGCTCTGACGCCGCTGCGTGGTCGGCATCGAGCACGGCTGCCCGCCAATCGAACACGACGACATCTTCGGCGGCGAGGCCCATCTGCACTCGCAGTGCATCGAAGTCGCCGGGCTCGTTCCCATGTCCCGTCACGAACACAACGACCGGGTCGGAGACGACTTCGTCCTCGGGCCGGCGCCGCCCCACCCGCAACCCTGCCGCCACTCCCAGCAGTAGCCCCAGGTCCAATCCCCCGGACTCGGGCCGATGGCCACCCGGCGATGGAGCGGGAGAAGCCGGTGCGACCGAGGCTGGAGGAGGTGGAGGAGGTGGGCCCGGGGTGAGCTCCAGAGCGTCTCCTGGCGCCCCGAACAGCAGCACCGCGACCATGGAAGCGACGACGAGACTCACGTGTCGCCGACTATGCGGACCGCTCCGAGGCGGATCAAGACCTCCGGGCGAACTGCTCTCGCGCCGTTCCGATGTCGCGATGGATCTGATCGACCAGCTCGTCGATGCCATCGAACCGCTGCTCGTCACGGACGTGGGTCAGGAACCGCACCGCGATCTCCGAGTCGTACAGGTCTCCTTCGAAGTCGAGCAGATGGACCTCGATGACCTCCTGGCCACCGCCGAACGTAGGGCGGACTCCAACGTTCACCACTGCCTGCTCGATGGAATCCGCCACCGTGACCTCGGCCACATAGACACCACGCCGGGGAACGGCGTACTCGCGAACGATCTCGAGATTGGCGGTCGGAATGCCGATGGTGCGCCCCCTCGAGTCACCGTGAATCACGGTACCGCGCAGCTCGAACGGCCTACCCAGCATCGCGGCCGCGGCGTCGACATCGCCCGCCTCGAGCATCTTCCGGATCACGGTCGATGCGAAAGGAGCACCGCTGCCCACCAGGTCGAGGGCCTCCACTTCGAACCCCAGCTCGGGCCCCATCCTGATCAGCAGGTCGACGTCGCCTGCCCGCTCGAACCCGAACCGGAAGTCCCGGCCCACCACGACGCTCTTGGCCCCCATCGCTCCGGCCACGATGTCCGCGGCGAAGTCCTCCGGGGACAACCGGCGCAACCGGTCATCGAATGACAGCAAACCGACCACGCCGACCCCGAGGGCTTCGAGTTGCTCGAGCTTCTGATCGAGACGGGTGAGAAGACGAGGAGCGTGATCCGGTGCCGAGCTGGTCAGCGGGTGACGGTCGAAGGTGAGCACACCGGGAATCCGATCACCGGCGACTTCGACTGCGCGGCCGATGACATGGGCGTGACCGCGATGGACTCCGTCGTAGACACCGATGGTCAGGGAGGTGCCCGTCTCCGGTGCCTCCCACGAGCCCGGGTCACCGCGCAGCACCCTCATGCCAGCACCACCTCGGGCTTCACCGATCCCGCGTCTGTCTTGTACACGGCGAGCATGATGCCCTCCTCATCGACCACACGGACGAATGAGTCGTCGGGGAGGTCCGGGTAGGCGCTGCGTGCGATCGCCACGCCGTGACGAACGCCTTCGGCAGCTGCCGGGCCAACCACGACTTCGGTGAGATCGACGAGCGCTGCGGCGGGGCTGATGAGCAGGTCTTCGACACCTTCACCGGCTTCTGCGACCGAGTCGATGGTGTGGGCGGCGTCGACGTTCAACGACCCGATCGAGACACGTCGCAGCCCGTCGAGATGCGCCCGCCCGCCCAGGGCCCTGGCGATGTCGTCGGCCAGAGTCCTCACATAGGTTCCCGTCGAGCACACCACGCGGAATGCCATCTCCGGATAGTCACTGGGTGCGAAGTCCACCATCTCGAGCTCATGGATGGTGACGGGCCTGGCGTCTCGCTCTATCTCCTCGCCGCGACGTGCCATCTCGTAGAGGCGCTGTCCTCCCACCTTGATGGCCGACACCATCGGCGGGATCTGGAGGATCGGTCCCCGGAACCTGTCCAACACTGCTTCGACCTCGGAGGCCTCGACCGGCATCGGCGCGCGCTCCAGGACGGCGCCATCTGCGTCCAGCGTGTCCGTGGCGACCCCGAGCACGGCGTGGGCCAGGTAGGTCTTCGGGAGCCCCTGAACGAACCTGAGGAGGCGGGTGGCGCGGCCCAGGGCGAGGACGAGGAGCCCGGTTGCCATCGGATCCAGCGTGCCGGCGTGGCCCACCTTCTTGATCCGCGCCGCGCCGCGCACCTTGGCCACGACGTCATGGGACGTCCATCCCTGCGGCTTGTCGACGAGAAGGAAGCCGATCATCGGCGTTGCTTGGCGAGCTCGGCCTTGACCGCGGCGAGGGCGTCCTCGGGGACACCGTCGAAGCTGAACCCCGAGGCGTTGTGGTGGCCGCCGCCGCCGAACTTCCGTGCGATGGCAGCGACGTCGATGGCACCCCGGCTCCGCAACGACGCCATGACCGAGCCCGGCTCCAGCGACTTCATCAGCAGAGCGACATCAGACTCATCGGCGAGCCGCACGAGGTCGATGAGACCATCGGTCTCCTCGTACGTGATGTCAGCGGAGTCGAGATCCTCCTGAAACAGCGCCGTCGAGACGAGCTGCAGGTCGGCGTCGAGCTCGGCACGACCCAGTACGGCCGAAACCACGCCGAAGTAGCCGAACGGGGCTCGCTCGTACAGCTCCTGACCGACCACATCCGAAGCCACTCCATACTCGAGGAGCTCGGCGGCGACGCGCAGGGTCTCCGGGCTGGTGTTGGAGTACTGGAACCGTCCGGTGTCCGAGACGACGCCGGTCCATAGGCAGGTGGCGACGTCGGCATCGATCGGCCAGCCGAGGCGTTGCAGGACGCGGTACGCCAGTTCGGCCGTCGATGAGGCATCGGCTGCGACCACGGCGACATCGCCAAAGCCGGTGTTGGTGACGTGATGGTCGATCACGACGATCTTCTTGGCTGTTGTGGCGGCCCCGGCGAGGCTGCCGAGACGTTCCGCCGAGGCCGAGTCGCACGACACCACGACGTCGAGACCCTCGGGGAACTCCTTGGCTGGAACGACGACCTCCTGGTTGAGGAACTCGAAGTGCCTGGGGATGACGAATGGCTCACCGAACGAGGCAACGGCGGTCTTGCCCGCCTTGTGGGCCGACAGGGCAACCCCCCATGACGACCCGATCGCGTCACCATCGGGACCGATGTGGCCCAGCGTCCCGATCGTGGTGGCGGAGTCGAGGATTCGTGCGGCGGCGTCGATGGCCGCCTCGAGGTCACTCTTCTTCGATGTCATGGAGAATCCTGTTGATGCGCATGGCCCTCTCGATGGTTTCGTCGACCCGGAAGTGGATCTTCGGGATGTACTTGATCCTCACCTGGCGAGCCACGATCGACTGAAGGTAGGGAGCGGCGTGCTCCAGGGCCTCGTGGGTCTCGGCAAAGGTGTCCTCGTCGCCGAGGACCGTGTAGAAGACGGTGGCATGCCGCAGGTCAGGGGCGGTGTCCACGGCGGTCACGGTCACGAAACCGATGCGCGGGTCCTTGAGGTCCCCGACCTGCTCGGCGATGACCTCGCGAAGCAGCTCGTTGATCTTGCGCATCCGTTCGCCACTCATGCGGGCTTCTCCAGGAACGAGACTCCGACGTCGAGGACCTCGATGTCGTGTCGCCCTTCGAGGTGGCGGCGCACCGTGTGGATCTTGCGATCGAGGTGCCCGGCCTGAGGAGAGACCAGCGAGACGCCGAGGGCGCAGCGTTGCCACAGATCCTGGTGATCGACCTCGGCGACGGCAGCGCCGAACGTGGCATTCAGCTCGTGCTTCACCGACTTGACCACGGACCTCTTGGCCTTGAGCGAGTGGGCTCCGGGCACGAGGAGATCGACCCGGAGTGCCGCAACATGCATGATCAGGTCCGGGCGACTTCCCTGACCTGATACGACTCGATGGTGTCGCCTTCCTTGATGTCACGGAAGTTCTCGAGCCCGATGCCGCACTCGAATCCGGTGGCCACGGTGGCGACATCGTCCTTGAACCGCCGCAGCGAAGCGATGCGGCCGTCGTAGATGACCACGCCGTCGCGCACGAGGCGGGCCCGGGCGTTGCGGTTGATCTCACCCTCGGTGACAAAGGAGCCGGCGATGGTGCCGTACCGGGGAGCACGGAACGTGGCGCGGACGTCGGCGACTCCCAGGAAGCTCTCGACCTCGTCGGGTGCGAGCTGTCCGACGAGCAGCGATTCGAGATCGTCGAGGAGCTCGTAGATGATGGTGAATGTGCGGATGTCGATGCCTTGATCCTTGGCGGCCCTACGAGCCGCCGAATCGGGCCTGACGTTGAAGCCATAGATGACTGCTTGCGACGCCTCGGCCAGCATCACATCGTTTGCGGTGATCGCACCGACGGTTCCCTGGATGATCTGGACCTTTGCGTCTTCGCGCCCGATCTTGACCACAGCATCTCTGATGGCTTCGAGGGAACCGTGAGCGTCGGCACGGAGGATCACGTTGAGCTCGGAGTGATCGGCGGTGCGCAACTGTTCGAGCAGACCTTCGAGCCTCTCGGTCGCTGTCGGCACGGTGAGCTCCTGGGACCGGATCTGATCGGCCGCGTCGGACGCCATCTGTCTGGCAACCTTCTCGTTCTTCACGACCTCGAACATGTCTCCGGCCGAGGGCACATCATCCCACCCCATCAGGAGGACAGGAGCAGAGGGACCGGCAGTCTTCACCGGCTGTCCGTTCTCGTCGAACATCGCCCGCACCCGGCCTGAGACGGCACCCGCGACCAGCGCATCGCCGCGTGACAGCGTGCCGCGCTGGACGATCACCGTCGCTGTCGGCCCGCGACCTACCTCGAGCTGCGATTCGATGACAGTCCCGATGGCGGCAGCCTTCGGATTGGCAGTGAGCTCCTCGACCTGAGCCGTGAGCGAGATGAGCTCGAGCAGGTCGTCGATCCCGTCGCCCTTGAGCGCAGAGATCTCGACGCTCGAGACGTCACCACCCAGCTCCTCAACGACGATGTTGTGCTGAGTGAGGTTGGCCCGCACCGTGGTCGGATCTGCCGCGGGGAGGTCCATCTTGTTGATGGCGACGATGATCGGTACCTCGGCGGCCTGCGCGTGGCTGATCGCCTCGGCGGTTTGCGGCATGACTCCGTCGTCGGCGGCTACGACGATGATGGCGATGTCGGTGACGACGGCGCCACGTGCCCGTAGCGCCGTGAACGCCTCGTGGCCGGGGGTGTCGATGAAGGTGATCGGGTGGCCGTCGTGGATGACCTGATAGGCACCGATGTGCTGGGTGATCCCGCCGGCCTCGCCGGCGATGACATTCGCCCGGCGGATCGTGTCGAGCAGCTGGGTCTTGCCATGATCGACGTGGCCCATGATCGTGACCACCGGGGGACGCTCGACCAGCGACGCCGGGTCGTCCTCGTAGGACACGAGTGACCGTGTGTCTGCGACGACCTCGTCCTCGACCTCGGCTTCCTCGACGAGGATCTCGTACCCCATCGCCGTGCCGAGCTTCTCGAGGATGTGGCTGGGAACGGGCCCAGTGGCGGGCACCATTTCACCCATCGACATCATCTTTTGAACCAGGATTCCCGTCCGCTCGCCCATCATGCGGGCAAGACGCTCGACCGTGACGCCGTGCTCGACGATGAGGATGCGCTCGTCCGGCTCCGGTTCGGCAGCAGGTGTGTCGGCGGCCGGTTCGGCCGGCTCTTCTGCCGCCGGCTCGGGCTCCTCCTCGACGACGGGCGCAGCGGCTGCGACGGGCTCGGGCTCCGCCTCGACGACGGGCTCAGCGACTGCGGGAGTCTCGGCAGCCGCAGGCTCGGTGGCGGCCGCCGGAGCAGCATCCTCCAGGGACATCCGATAGATGGCCTCATCCTCCTCGGACACGCCGCTCGACGCCGTCTTCACCTCGATGCCGAGGTCCTGAAGGCGCGTCAGCATCTCCTTCGATTCCAGCCCGAGTTCTCGGGCGAGCTCGTAGACCCGTTTCGCCACTTGCTGCTATTCCTCGCTGTCGTCGGTCGGTGTTGTGTCGTCCGTCGGTGTTGTGTCGTCCGTCGGCGTCTTGTCGGTGTCCTCGTCATCGGCCGGCTCTTCGGCAGGCGAGGCTTCGGCGGAATCGCTCCCCTCGTCAGAGGGTGCTGCGTCGTCGGTCTCTTCGGTCTCGGCAGCTTCGACTCCATCGGCTTCCGTCTCATCGGAGGCTTCGACGACAGCCTCGGCTGAGTCGTCTGTCTCCGCCGCCTCGGCGTCGGGCTCTGCGGCTTCCGGAGTCTCGCCGTCCGCTGCTGCGGCATCCGCGGCGGGGGCGTCCGGCGTCTCCGCCGCAGCTTCCTCGTCCTCGGGGACGATGCCAAGGTCCTCACTCTCGGACTTGATGTCCACGCGGTAGCCGGTGAGCTTGGCGGCAAGCCGGGCATTCTGCCCCTCACGCCCGATTGCCAGCGAGAGCTGATGATCGGGAACCACGACCTCGGCGGTCCCGGTCTCCTCGTCGATCCGGACTTCCTTGACCCGGGCAGGGCTCAGGGCCTCCGTGATGAACTGCTGCTTGTTCTCACGCCACTCGACGATGTCGACCTTCTCAGTCCGTAGTTCGCTCACGACCTGGCGAACCCGGGAGCCTCGTGCGCCAACACAAGCGCCGACGGGATCGACGTTGGGATCGTTGGAGGCGACGGCGATCTTCGTGCGATGGCCGGGCTCACGGGCGATGGCTTTGATTTCGACGTCGCCATCGACCAGCTCGGGAACCTCCAGCTCGAAAAGAGAGCGGATGAACTCGGGGTGGCTGCGAGACACGACGATCTGGGGGCCCTTGCCTTCGCCTCGGACTTCGAGGATGTACGCCTTGACACGATTACCCCGCTCGAGACGCTCATAGGGGATGCGCTCGGAGGACGGCATGATGGCTTCGGCGTCTCCGAGATCGAGCATCGCGTAACGATGATCGGACTGCTGGATGATGCCGGTCACGAGGTCGCCCTCGCGGCCCTCGTAGATGTCGAACACCTGCTCGCGCTTGGCGTCGCGCAGTCGTTGCACGATGACCTGCTTCGCGGTGGTGGCTGCAATTCGGCCAAAGTCTTCGGGAGTGTCTTCCCACTCTCGGGTGACGTTGCCGTCTTCATCGAGCTCCTGGCCG
>JABDIW010000010.1 GCA_013003515.1 Acidimicrobiia bacterium | reverse complement strand
ATGTCGCAATGCTGACCCGGGTCGTGCTCGCCGCGGTTGGACTCACCGTCGGCGCCGCGGTCTCGATCGCCGGGGTGGTCGGCTTCGTCGGGCTGCTGGCGCCGCTGCTCGGACGCCGCATCGTGGGCCCGATGCATCGTGGGCTGATCTGGGCATCGGTGAGCCTCGGCGCCGTGATCGTGCTTGCCGCAGACGTGACGATCCGCGCACTCGCTGGGAACGTGGAGATCCCGCTCGGCGTGGTCACCGCAGCCGTCGGCGGGCCGGTTCTCGTCGCGATCCTCCTCAGGAGGCGGAAGCTGTGAGCTACGTCAAAGCGTCAGACATCAGCTACGTCGTCGACGGGAAAGCGATTCTGGCCGAGACTTCGATCGAAGTGCCTCGTGGCGAGCTCGTTGCGGTCGTCGGCCCCAACGGTGCCGGCAAATCCACCTTGCTGGCCATACTCGCCGGCATCCTCGGAGCCACCGCGGGCACCGTGACCGTGGCGGGGACCGACATCGCCCGCACCCCACCGGACATCCTGGCGCGACACCGGGCGTATCTCCCAGCCGATCTCCTCATGTCGATCAGGTTCACGGTGCGCGATGTCGTGGCGATGGGTCGGCATCCCTGGGCCGCATCGACAGATGACGAGGCGAGAATTGCCGGCGCCCTCCAAGCCATGGACCTCACTGACCTCGCAGACCACGTCTTCAGCACGCTGTCCTCGGGCGAGGCGAAGCGCACCCACTTGGCGAGGGTGCTCACCCAGGAGACGCCGGTTCTCCTCCTCGATGAGCCGTCGAGTGGTCTCGACATCGGTCATGCCGAAAGGGTGCTGACCACCCTGCGCCTCCTCGCAGCGAGCGGCTCCGCGGTGGTGGCCGTCATGCATGACCTCAACGCCGCGGCACGTGCCGCAGACCGGGTGGTCGTGCTCGGACGCGGACAGATCGTTGCGGACGGGACTCCTTCCGAAGTGCTCCATGCCGACTTGCTGAGTGATGTGTATCACCATCCGATCCAGGTGACCGACCACCCCCTCACCCGCGGCCCGCTCATCTCCCCTGTCGAGGACGGCTGAGCAAAACCTGCGGCTCTCCGCCCCTCCGTTTGCTCAGCTAGAGCAACGAGGGCACCCGCAACGGGTAGGTATCCCCTACCTGCAGCCGAAGCATCGGAGTCGAGTGGTACCCACGGCTTGCGAGGAGGCACATGGAGGGGACATCGAACGGTTTCGCCATCAGAACGGAAGGCCTGCGCCGCGCCTTTGGTGACTTCGTCGCCGTCGACGGCGTCGACCTGGAGGTGCACAAGGGCGAACTGTTCTCGCTTCTCGGGCCCAACGGCGCGGGCAAAACGACGACCATTTCGATGTTGTGCTGCCTGTTGCGGCCGAGTGGCGGTCAGGCCTGGGTGATGGGTCACGACGTCACGTCCGACCCCATCGCCGTCAAGCGGATCATCGACATCTCGCCCCAGGAGACCGCTATCGCCAGCCACCTCGACGCGTGGGAGAACCTCTCACTCATGGCCGGACTCCACGGCATGGACACAGCCACCACGAAGACCCGATCCGGCGAGCTGCTCGAGATGATGGCGCTGACGGACCGGGCCGACGAGAAGGTCGGCAAGTACTCGGGTGGGATGAAGCGACGCCTCTCGATCGCCATGGCTCTGGTCACGGGACCCCAGGTGTTGTTCCTCGACGAACCGACGCTGGGACTGGACCCACAGTCGCGTCGCATCATCTGGGAGTACATCGAGACCCTCAAGGGCGACACGACGATCCTCCTGACGACTCACTACCTGGAGGAGGCCGATGCGCTGGCCGACCGGGTTGCCGTGATCGATCACGGCAAAGTCATCGCCCTGGGGACTCCATTGGAGCTGAAGAGTGGGCTCGCCGGGAACGCTGTCATGGTGATCGAATCCCCGGACCTCACGGACGCCGGGCTGGATGCACTCCGATCGAAGTGGCCATCGGCGAGAGCAGTCGACGGCGGTGCCGAGATCGAAGACGACGAGGTGAGCCTCTACGACGTTCAGGACGTCCTGCGCCCGATGGGCATCACGATCACATCCTCGTACACCAAGAGCGTCACGCTGGACGACGTGTTCCTCCAGCTCACTGGAAAGCAGTTGCGCCAATGAGATCTGCAGAACTCGCAAAGAGGAACTTCAAGGAGGTCTGGAGAGACCCGCTGTCGCTGGGGCTGACGATCGGGCTGCCGGTCCTGATGCTGGTGGTGTTGCAGCTGTTTGCGGACGCCGACGCGTTCTTCAGTGCGACCAGCTTGGCGCCGGGGATCGTGTTGTTCGGCTTCGTGATGTTGATGTTCTCGATGGCGATGACGATCACGCGCGACCGTGAGAGCGCTCTGTTCAAGCGATTGCTGACGGCACCGCTCGGTGCCAACGACTTCACCGCCGGGTACACCACCCCGTATCTGCCGGTCGCTCTCGTGCAGGCTCTCGTCGTCTTCGGGGTCGGGATGTTCTTCGGGCTCGAGCTCGGTGCGGGCATGTGGATCGTGGCGATCGTCATGCTGCTGATGGCAGTGTTCTTCATCGCTCTTGGGGTGATCTTCGGTTCGACGATGACAGTGCGTCAGGTGCCGTTCGCCTACATGGTGATCCTGCTGTTGACGATCTTCGGAGGGGCGTGGATCAACCTCGAGGACATCGGTGGAGTGTTGGAGACTGCTGGGGACCTGTTCCCGTTCGCCCACGCCATGGACGCAGCCCGAGACGTCATGGTCGACGGCGCATCGTTCACCCGGGTCGCCAGTGACGTCTACTGGGTGGTCGGCTACACAGTCGTGTTCGCCGTCCTCGCCGTGGTGTCGTTCCGCCGCAAGATGGTGGAGTAGTCCAAGCAGAATCGTCCCAAGCGGCCCGCTACCCAGAGCGAGCCCGCCGGTCGATTCGTCTACCCGCGCTTGAAGATGCCGGCGGCTCCCATACCTCCGCCGATGCACATCGAGACGATGCCGTACTCGACATCCCGCCGCTTCATCTCGTGCAGCAGGGTGGCCGTCAGCTTGGCGCCGGTGCACCCGAGCGGATGGCCCAGGGCGATGGCACCACCGTTGACGTTGACGATCTCGGGGTCGAGCCCGGTCTCTTTCACCGAGTACAGAGCCTGGCTGGCGAACGCCTCGTTGAGCTCGACCAGCCCGATGTCGGACACCGACAAGCCGGCTGCCTCGAGGGCCTTCGGGATCGCGTGAGCGGGGCCGATACCCATCTCGTCGGGATGCACGCCGGCGACCTGATAGGTGACCAGCTCGGCGAGGGGTTCGATGCCCAGCGCCTCGGCCTTCTCGCGCTTCATCAGCAGCGAGAGGGCGGCGCCGTCGCTCATCTGCGACGAGTTGCCGGCCGTCGACGTGCCGTCGACCTTGAACGCCGGCCGCAGCTTGGCCAGCGCCTCCAGTGTGCTGGCCCGGGGACCGTCGTCGGCGTCGAACTCGATGAGCGCGCCGTCGACCTCCACCTTCAGAGGGATGATCTCGTCGGCGAACCGGCCCGCGGCCTGGGCCGCCAGCGCCTTCTCCTGGGAACGGAGGGCGAAGGCGTCCTGGTCTTCCCTGGTGATGCCGTAGCGCTCGGCCACGTTCTCGCTGGTCATCCCCATGGACTCATACGCCGACGGCAGGTTGTCGGCGAGCCACGGGTTGAGCGACGGCTTGTTGCCCGTCATCGGGACCATCGTCATCGACTCGACACCGCCTGCGAGGACGACGTCGGAGAACCCGGCAGCGATCTGCGCCGCGCCGGTGGCGATCGTCTGTAGACCGCTGCTGCAGAACCGGTTCATCGTCATGCCGGGAACCTCGATCGGCAGCCCGGCGCGCAGTGCCGCGATCCGCGCCACGTTCATGCCTTGTTCGGCCTCGGGCATCGCGCATCCGATGATGACGTCGTCGATGTCCCCGGCCTCGATCGGAATCCGCTCCACGACGCTCGTCATCAAGAGCCCGAGCAGCTCGTCGGGACGGGTGTGGCGCAGACCGCCCTTGTGTGCCTTACCGACCGCGGTGCGGTAGGCGTGGGTGACCACTACTCCTGTGCTCATGTGTCTGTTCCCTTTCCGTCAGTTCCGAAGCGGCTTGCCCTTCTCGAGCATGTGCATGATGCGAGCCAGAGTCTTCTCCTCGCCGCACAGACTCAAGAAGGCCTCCCGTTCGAGATCCAAGAACTCCTGTTCCGTCCGCATTGTTCCCCCGGGGACGTCGCCACCACAGATCACCGTGGCCAGCTTGCCGCCCAGATGCTGGTCGTATTCGCTCAGGTAGCCGCCACCGCGCATGCCGTGGACGGCGACCTTGAGGGCGGCGATGCCGCCCGATCCCGGGACCCTGACCTTGACGGGAAGCGCCGGCTTCCAGCCCGCCTCCACCATGCGGATCACGTCCGCCTTGGCGTCGGCCAGCACCCGGTCGGGGTTCAACGTGACCATGTCGGTGTCCTTGAGGAACCCGAGATCCCGTGCCTCGACGGCGCTGGTCGCCACCTGAGCAGTGCCGATGATCTCGAAGATTCGCTGCATGTACGGCAGGGGATCTGCCTGCACACCGGTAGGGATGCTCCCGTAGTACCGGAATGCCAGCTCTTTGACACCGCCACCGGCCGGGATCAGGCCGACACCGAGCTCGACGAGGCCCAGGTAGGTCTCGGCGTGCGCCCGCACGGCGCTGCCGTGCATCACCACCTCGGCGCCGCCGCCGAGGGCCATGCCGCGAGGAGCTACGACCACGGGGCCGGAGGAGTACTTCATCCGCATCATCGTGTTCTGCAGGCCCGCCACCATCTGCTCGATCGTGTCCCAGTCCTTGCCCATCGCGGCCATGCCTACGAGGCCGACATTGGCCCCGACACTGAAGTTGGTGGCTTCGTTGCCGATCACCAGTCCGATCATGTCGCCCGCATCCACCCGGTCGAGTCCGGCGTTGATGACCTCGTCGATGGTGGGATCGAGGGCGTTCATCTTGGTGTGGAACTCGACCAGGCCGACGCCATCGCCCATGTCGAACAGGGTGGCTCCAGGGCTCTCGTGGATAACGCCACCCGTATCGCGCAGCGCTCCGATGAAAAGAACACCCGGGGGTGTCTCGATGGGCTCGTACTGCTCACTGGTGACATCCCAGAAGTGGCGCACTCCGTCACGAGTCACGTACCAGGTGCCGTCGCTGGCCTTGAGCATGTGCTCCACGACCTCAGGGATCTCCATCCCCTCGTCTCGCATACGAGCGACCGACTCCTCGACACCGATGGCATCCCACGACTCGAAGGGCCCCATCTCGAAGCTGTAGCCCCACTTCATGGCGTTGTCGACGTTGACGATGTCGTCGGCGATCTCACCGAGCAGCTGGGCCGAGTAGATGGCTGTCTCCGCCGTCACCTTCCAGACAAGCCGTCCGTAGTCGTCGTCGAACCAAACCATCGCCTTGAGCTTGTCGGCCGCCGTCTCCGCCGCTCGGGCGGCTCCCACCGAGTCGAGGCGGACCTTGCCCGGGTCGACGTAGTCGCCTGAGTCCGGGTCGAGAGCGAGGATCACCGTCTTGCCCTCATCGTTCTTGCTCTTCTTGTAGAACCCGGCGCCGGCTTTCTGGCCGATCCGGCCGTCATCGACCAGGGCCTTCATGAAGTCGGGACTCTGGAACCGCTCCACCCATGGGTCGTCGGGGCACTGCTCGGCAATGGTTTTGATGACATGGGCCATCGTGTCCAGGCCGACGATGTCGGCCGTGCGGAAGACGGCCGATTTAGGTCGCCCGGTGGCGGGACCGAACACGGAGTCGACCTCGGGGATGGATGCTCCGAACTCCCTCATCCAGCGGAACACCGAGGTGATTCCGAAGGTGCCGATCCGGTTGCCGATGAAGTTGGGTGTGTCCTTGCAGTGGACGATGCCCTTCCCCAGCACCCTCTCGCCGAACTCGGCCATCGCGGCGTACACGGCGGGGTCGGTGGCGCTGATCGGCACCAGTTCGAGCAGACGCATGTAGCGCACGGGATTGAAGAAGTGGGTCACCATGAAGTGGCTGCGGAAGTCGTCGCTGCGCCCTTCTGCCATGACCTCTGCGGAGAGACCCGAGGTGTTGGAGGTGATGACCGAGCCGGCTTTGCGGTGGGTGTCCACCATCTCGAAGACGCGCTGCTTGACATCCATGCGCTCGACGACGACCTCGACGATCCAATCGCATTCACCGAGCTTCTCGACGTCGTCTTCGTAGTTGCAGGCAGTGACGAGCGAGGCAAGGTCCTTGTGGAAGAGCAAGGCAGGTTTCGACTTGAGCATCGCGGCGACGCCTGCCTGCGAGATCCGATTCCGGACCTTGCGGTCGCCGAGAGTGAGGCCGGCCGCTTCCTCCTCGGGAGTCAGCTCCCCCGGAGCGATATCGAACAGATACGAGGGGATGCCGGCGTTGGCGAGGTGAGCTGC